>JAZNGC010000024.1:0-11713 GCA_045589155.1 Lachnospiraceae bacterium | reverse complement strand
GAAACCGTTACGTCCGTGGTATCCACTACCTTTATGTTATCAATTTCCTTTTGATTCTCTGCAAACATGCCAAAGGCTTTTTCCACTGCCACAGACAAAATTTTTGTAAGCTCCGGATCCCCTGTTGTCACCTTGCTGGTGGGCATACGCAGATCACTGGGCAAATCCCCAAACAAAAATGTCTTTAAATCATCCTTTTCGATACCGTATTTTTCGGGGTCCAATCCTTCCTCAAGGGCACAGGACCAAATGTTACCCACAAAAAAATCTGTTTTAATCCAGTTATCCCAGGAAGCATAGTTAATATATGTGTATTCATTTCCTGTCTCCGGGTCTTGCCCGTACTCCACGTAGTAGGTACTGGTCACTTCATATGTATCCGGTCCTCCAAATACATCCGCAACAAGGAAGTAGCCACCACCGATAATAGCCGCTCCTAAAAGAGCGGCTACAATAGGTATCCATATATTTTTTATGAAACGAATCACGAACAACTTCATGTCAAAGGGTTCTTTGGCATAACTCCATTCCCACATAGGTCGTCCTCCTATTTTTTCATCGCAGTTACCTGGTTTGTCTCAACACCTTCCGTACTGTCCGGCCATAAAAGCACTTTCAATGTAAGCAACATTAATTTCAAATCCAGCCATACGGAATAGTTCTCAATGTATGCCAAATCCAGTTTCAGTTTATCGTAAGGAGTTGTATTATACTTTCCGTATACCTGGGCATAACCCGCAAGTCCGGCTTTTACCTTCATACGGAATTCAAATTCAGGCATCTCCTCTTTGTATTGGGCAATAATTTCAGGTCTCTCCGGTCTGGGACCGATAAAGGACATATCACCCCGTATAATATTAATCAACTGAGGAAGCTCGTCCAGTCTTACCTTACGGATGAATTTACCCACGGGTGTAATCCGGGAATCCCCTTTGGATGCCAATCTTGCCACTCCATCCTTCTCTGCATCCACACGCATGCTTCTGAATTTCAGAATGTTAAATTTCCGTCCGCCTATAGTACAACGGACCTGCTTATAAAGCACCGGACCGCCATCATATATCTTTACTAAAAATGCTGTCAGAAGCATAAACGGAGAGGCAATCACAAACAGAATCAATGCACAGATTAAATCGATACATCTCTTGAGGAAACGCTGCTCGATAGTGAGCACATATTCCCTTGTTAAGAATAGCGGTGTATCAAACAAATGCAGTTCCTCCGCCCCCTTCATGATAACATCGGGAATCTTAGGCATAATGTAGGTACGGATAGACTGACCATAACAGAATTTCATGATTTTATTTCTGTCAGAAGTGCTGATATCCCACAAAACCACTGCGTCATAGCGCTCCATTGCTTCTGCGTTCACCGCATCCACACCCGCACTTATATTCATGCATTTACTGACTTCGAACTTATCCTTACGGCTGGCAAACTTCTCCAAAATACTGTCGATGGGTCTGTCCCCATGTACCAGAAGGAGTTTGCGGGGCGGAAATACATTCCGGTATATAAAACCGGCAATGGTAGTCCAAAGCATAATCCATACCGCCTGTAAAAGCACCATGGAAGAATACATTCTGATATCATAAAGCTCCATAACCATCAGTGACAACTGGGCATAGGTAATAACATCCACCATCACTGTGGCAAATACTTGAGAGAAGATAACCTCTGCATTTTTCTTGTATCCGATACGCATACCGCCATACATGTTGTAGAAAAAGAATAGCAGCACAGCGTAAATACCCACAATCAGATAATGTCCTTTTTCCCAAAACGGCAGGTTTTGTTTTACATAATAGAAAAAGAATTCATACCAAAAATACGCATATATTAAAATCTGAATACCGATACATACACCGGACATTCCCAAGAGTATGAGTCGTTTAAAAGATTCCAGTTTCTTCACTGTTGTTTTCTCCTTGCATCAAATGGTATCAAAACAGTATACCACATTTTCCATGACTTTACTATATTCTCCGTCTTACGGCACGGACTGCCCAGAAAAAGAAATTATACATACTGTAGGGTACAGACAAGTGCTCTGCCTTTCTGTATAAATTCCAGATTCTGCGAAGCGCCTCCAGTTTGTTGGAGGACAGGGTCTTTCCCGCTCTGCGGTACGCCACCAGATTTTCGTCCAATCCGTATGCCAGATGTCCTGACCGCAGTATCTTAAACCAAAGGGCCGTATCTTCACTCTTTATTACAGGCATTGCCAGCTCCATACGGGGAATCTGCTCTGTGTCAAACATCACCGTAGAAGTAAATATGGTAGTGTTTTGCAGGGCCTGTTTATAATTGATGGTTTCGGGAACCCTTACAATTTTTCCGGTTCCGCTTCCATTTTCGTCCGCAAACTCATACCCGGTAAAGGAGAACGCCGCACCGTTTTTTTCCATATGGGCCACCTGCTTTTCCAACTTTTCCTTTTCCCACAGGTCATCTGCATCCAAGTAAGATACGAATCTTCCGGTGGTTTTTTCCAGTCCGGCATTGCGGGTGTTTGCCGCTCCCACGTTTTCTGCCAGACAAATCAGCTGTATTTTTTCCGCAAGTGCTTTTTTCCCGGACTCTTCCATCTTCTTCTTTAAGTCCTGTACCACTTCCGTGGTATTATCCGTGGAACAATCATCCACCAAAACCAATTCCCAATTTGTATAAGTTTGGTTTATTACACCGGAAATAGTCTCTTCTATATATTTCGACGCATTGTGCATGGGCACAATAATACTTACCTTGTCCGCCTGATTCATTTCTCATCCATCCTAGGTTTACTTTTTAAAGATCACATAATCCGCAGTTTGTGCTACGACCTTAAATTCATTCTCTTCCAATTCTGTTTTGATTTCTTCCTCTGCATACTGAAGCCCGGTTATAATCAGCACCGTGCCACCACCCTGTTTAAATATTTTAAGGGCCCTTTCTGCCGTTATTTCTGTATCCACACCAAAAAGTCCGTAAACAGTAGAATTCATCCATGCATGAAGTTTCTGCAAATCACCGTTGTAGGTGTCGTAAGTATAAGCATTTAATTCCTGCTGCCACATATTTCTGCCATAGAGAAGCTTAAACTCCCCACTGTAAGAGCGGGCATATTCCAGCACTTCATCCGGCGCTGCGATTACATCTTTGCCAAGATTAATCTCTTCATCAGTCTCCAAGGTTTTGAAAACCTGTAATACATTCTCCGGCACCTTGACACTTCCGCGTGTGGCGTCCGTAACCTCATTTGCCGCAGACAACGTCCCGGCCATACAAAGCACTGCCGACAACACAATCAGGACAGCCGCCTCACAAATCCAAGGTCTGGCCTTTATCCATTCCGGGGTATCCTTATGGGCGGACATATGCTCTCTCACCCAGGTCAGAAATTCCGTCATTGCCAGTGCCATCACCGGAAGCATGGGGATTAGCAGGAAAAGCTGGCTATAGGTAAAAAATGCGGTCTGGTACTTCAGTAAAAGAAATACCGAACCCGGAAACAACACCAGGGCTGTAATCGCCAGAGCATAGTAAAACAGCATTCTTTTACCATTTTTACCCTCATTTGAAAACTTGTTGTAACAAACAAGCCATAAAAAGAGCATTGCCACAAAAAAGATACCAATATACATGCCGCTTCCCGCATATTGCTGCCAGCCGGCACGCATGGCGTCCATCAACATTTTCATACGCGCGCCCTCCTCTTCTCAAGGATTCTTACGCCCAGATAATAGACTACAAACAAAACTGCTATGAGCACACTGTATCCCATTCCATAGTTTGTCCACACAATAGCGGCTTCTCCCAAAATACAGATTACAACCTGCCACCATTTTTTCTTCATACATGCCAGAATAACCCAGGGAATAATAATTGCCGCCCGGATGGAGGTTCCCTCATATCCGATATGGAACAACCGAAAAGCTTCCGTCACATAAGAATAATCACCCATGTGATAAATCAGTGCAATAAACATCATAAAAATACACTGTTTTTTCCGCTCATCCGGGAACAGGAAAACCGACCATCTGCTATAAACAAAATAGCTGATTAAAAGAACCAGGGCAGGAACTATCTCAAACAACAGGGTGTGAACTGACACTCCTGTCACTTTGCAAATCACCGTATAGACATACGGCAGCACCAGAATCTTATACCGGGAGGGAACTCCCAGGCTGTAGGGCCTGCCGGTCATGGGATTTATATTGCTAAATAACCCCTCCTTTAACATGGTCTGTACCGTCTCTGCGGTCACATCCAGGTTTCTCCAAGGCTCATGCATATAATAGTGCCAGATGATTTGAAACAAAATCAACGCCCCTGTGGCCAGGCACCAATATGGATATTCTTGAAATATAGTCTTTTTCTTCATAAATTTTCCTTATTCTTCGCATTCCGTTTTCAGGGCATACTTTGTTATATTATACCATTAAATAACTTTGCATTCCACCTATTTCATGTTATAATTGGTTAAAATATTCCGAATTACTTTTGCTTAAAAGTTATTATGTTCATCAGGAGGATATTCTATGGAACAATTAGCGATTTTTGGCGGAAAACCCGTCAGAGAAACAAAAATCAGTTACGGACGACAGTGTATTGAACAAGATGATATAGATGCCGTGGTAGCCACTTTACAGAGCAGTGCGCTCACCTGCGGTCCCAAGATTGCAGAAGTAGAAAAAGCACTCTGCGAAATCACCGGAGCAAAATATGCGGTTGCGGTTTCCAACGGTACGGCCGCTCTCCACATTGCAGCTATGGCAGCAAACATCGGGGAAGGGGACGAAGTAATTGTAAGCCCCATCACTTTTGCCGCTTCTGCAAACTGCGTGCTTTACTGTGGCGGTACTCCGGTCTTTGCAGACATCAACCCTGAAACCTATAACATTTCTCCGGAGTCCATCCGGAAATGCATTACAGAAAAAACAAAAGCTGTGGTTGCAGTAGACTTTACCGGACAGGCAGTGGAACTTAACGAAATCCGGGAAATCTGTAAAGAGCACAATTTGATTTTGATTGAGGATGCCGCTCATTCCATCGGCACAAAATATGACGGAAAACCGGTAGGAAGCATCGCAGATATGACCACCTTCAGTTTCCATCCCGTTAAAACCGTTACCGCCGGAGAAGGTGGCGCGGTTACAACAAACGATGAACAGCTTTACAAACGGTTGCTTCGTCTCCGTGCACACGGCATCACCCGTAATCAGGACGAAATGGTCCACGCCACAGACGACCCCTGGTATAATGAGCAGGTAGAGCTTGGCTATAATTACCGTATGACGGACATTCAGGCAGCACTGTTAATCACTCAGTTAAATAAATTGTCCGCTTTTTCCTCAAGACGGAAAGAAATTGTTGCCATGTATGAAAAAGCATTTGCGGATGTTCCCGAAATTCAGATCCAGAAAGAGATTCCCGAATCCGACACCACCAGACATCTGTATATTTTGAGACTTCATCTGGATATGCTGACCTGCACCCGCAGAGAATTTTTCGACGCACTGGCTGCAGAAGGCATTCAGTCCCAGGTACACTATCTGCCGGTTTACTGGCATTCTCACTATGAGAACTTGGGATATCCCAAGGGACTTTGCCCCAATGCTGAGAAATATTATGAAGAGTCCATGAGTTTGCCTCTGTACTATCTGTTAAAGGATGAGGATGTGGAAGATGTAGTTACGGCAGTTAAGAAAATAATTGCGATTTATAAGAAATAAGTTATTTACTTTCAAAATGTTATTCTTTACACAAGAAAAGAAGCCCCGAGCAAGTAGTGCTCGGGGCCTTTATCATATGTATAACTTTATTCTAAAGAACCTCTGGTAATACCATAATTTCCGCATATTCCGGTAAATTCAGACGACTCAATGAATGATTTCATAACATCTTCACGGGTCATAAAACCATTATCCAGCTGATACAACCAACCACTCTTTCCTTCTGCATCTGCTGCACGTCCCATCAAGGTGTTGTACAAAAGTTCAACATAAACTTCATCGGAAACATTTTTGTCGATAAATTCCACGCCGAAGAAAAACTGCTCTGCGATTTGCGCTCCATTCATATACTGATTTTTCAGATTGCTTACCCAGCCATAAAGACCCAGCTGATCCGGTTCACGTTCCAAACACAAGGTGTAAAATCTGGTCACAAATATTTCAAGGGGTACAATTGAAGAATCGTAAGTTCCCGGAGTTACGCCATAATTACTGCAAACTCCTGCAAACTCTTCGCCAGCGGCCAGCACTTTTGTTACTTCACTGCGGGTCATGTTATGGTTATCAAGCTGGTATACCCAGCCGCTCTTTCCGCTTTGGTCGGGCCGTCTGTTAAACAGTGTTGTATAAAGCAAATCCACAAAGTCTGCGTTTGACAAATCTCTTGTGAGGATTTCATCACTAAATATAACCTCCTCAACAATATCGGCACCATACATCGTTTGATTTGCAAGACCGTTTACCCAACCATAAAACTCCTTCTGTGTCGGATTATTCTCCAGTCCCGCCATGCATAGCCTGTCTACAAACCTTTCAACAGAAGATATTGATGCGTCATAAGTTCCCCGAATGATTCCGTAATCGCTACAAACATCTGTAAACTCGGTAGATTCCACGAACGCTTTTGTTACTTCACTACGGGTCATGTTGTGGTTATCCAACTGATATACCCAACCAGCTTTTCCATTTTCGTCCGCTTCTCTTCCTATCATCGCCCTATAAAGCACATCTACAAAATCGCCATTTGAAAGATTTTTTGAAAACATTTCTTCACTGAACACGAACTGCTCCGCAATATCAGCTCCATCCATGTATCCGTTTAACAACTGATAAACCCAACCGTCAAGTCCCGCTTCATCCGGATTTCTGAACAAGCACTGCTGATACATTCTGGTAACAAAGCTCTCTATAATCGGCGTAGGGTCTGTGGGATAAGGAACCGCCGTCTCCGGCATATTCAGAAATACCGGTATCTTAAAAACAAACGTGTTCTCCAGAGAACCTGCATCTCTGTAGAGTTTTCTAATATTCTTTCCTTCACTTTGAGGTGCAACAATATTCTGCATGTACTGATGATTATGAACACCATAAGGACTGGTCGGATTCACATTAAACTTCTGGAGATACAGAGTATCCTGCCCCTTTAAAATATAGTTCGAAGAAATCAAATAGGCCCCACCTTGAATGGACCAATAAGCATCTGTCCACGGTCTTGCTTTCGTAGGGTCTTTTACATCCTTGGCATTCTTCGCATAAGTCAAACCGTTGATAATGATTTCTTCCCTTGTGGCACCGGTAGCCTGCACATTAAAGAAATTATAGTATCCCTTCAGGGTTCCGTTCAGTCCTTCATAAGTTCCGGAAATCAATTCCGACGTTCCGTTTCCCTGTTCCTGATAAATCCGGGCAGACATATGGAAAGGGCTAATACCTAAATCTTTACCATGTGCCTGAATAATCTGAGCATAGGTTATATCAAAGCCCTGCGGTTTTCCTTTCATGAAAGTATTATCCAAAAACAGCTGGACTGCATCCACCGTATGATATGTGTCATTATAAGTCAAAAGTTCGAACTGAAATATCGTAGATTCTTTAAGAAAATTTCTCGGATCCAAATGGTAAGACAGAATGTTTTCAGCCGCATAAGACCACCCTGCACCGTACACGCCTTCTTTCATATAATCCGGATAAGAATCTGGCACAAGACTACGGCCGCCCTGCATCTGTGCATTTACGGAAGCTGTCCAGTCAAGCCCCGTATCCATCTTAACAAACGTCCAATTGGGATGAGCTGTTTTCAGCGACAGAAGCGCCTCCTTGTAACTTTCCGGAAAAACTTCAATGTCCGCATAAACCAGTTCTCCCGATTCACTCTCCACCAAAGTATTCCTACCTGCGGGATTCATACCATAAGTATCTTCCCAAACCAGGAAATCCATATCGGAACATGCAAGCATATTTCTTGGAATGAAACCTGCAAGTTCCTGTTCTCCGTAATACAAAGTTACGTACGACCAGACTTCAAGGTTATCATCCAAATGTACATCTTTAATCTGCACCTGTTGACCACTTCGGACTACCTGCACCACCGCACTGTCATAAAAAGGTTCCAGACGGATAGGATATTCGTCACTCAAATATACCAACGCCATTATAACCTTTTCATCGGTAATTTCTTTAAGCGCCGCTCTGGCCTCTTCCACATAGGCAGCCGTCTCTTCATTCAGCGCATGGACGTCCGGCAAAGCAAATCCCCCAACTCCCACCAAAAGAAACATTATGCAACTCAATCCAATCAAAAGTTTTTTCATTCAAATCTCCATCTATATGTTAAAAAGCACAAAATTTTCCTTACCCTTACACTCTACCATATCTACCGGCATTCGGCAAATATCTCATGCAAAAAGGAACATATTTCCACGTACCTGAAATATGTTCCTTTCAATTTTACAATATTCTACCTACTTTCCAAAAAATAAGCTGACTTTTATTCCAAAGTTCCTCTTGTAATACCATAGGTATCACAAATTCCGGTAAACTCAACCGACTCGATAAATGCCTTCATGATATCCATGCGTGTCATATACTGGTTGCCCAGCTGATACAACCAACCGCTCTTTCCTTCTGCATCTGCAGCACGTCCCATCAAGGTGTTGTACAAAAGTTCAACATAAACTTCATCGGAAACATTCTTGCCAACAAATTCTACTCCGAAGAAGAACTGATTTGCAATTTGAGCGCCGTTCATGTATCTGTTTTGCAGATTGCTTACCCAACCATAAAGTCCTGCCTGGTCCGGGTCACGTTCCAGACACAATGTATAGAATCTGGTGACAAACATTTCGAGGGGTACAATCGTTGTGTCGTAGGAGCCCTGTGTTACACCATAATAACTACAAATTCCGGCAAACTCTTCACCATCAACCAATACTTTTACCAGCTCACTGCGGGTCATGTTATGGTTGTCCAGCTGATATACCCAGCCTGCTTTTCCACTTTCATCAGGCTGTCTGTTAAACAATGTTGTATAAAGCAAATCCACGAAATCAGCGTTTGACAGGTTCTTTGCAAGAATTTCATCACTAAGCAGAATTCCTCCAACCACATCTGCGCCATCTGTAGTCTGATTTATAATACCATTTACCCAGTCATAAAAATCTTCCTGCGCAGGACTGTTTTCCAGGCATGCCTCGCAAAACTTGTACACAAACCGTTCAACAGGTGACATGGCAGTAGAATAGGTTCCACGTACAATTCCGGCACTGCTACAGATATCTGTAAACTCAGTAGATTCCACAAACGCCTTTGTAACCTCACTACGGGTCATGTTGTGGTTATCAAGCTGATATACCCAACCGCTCTTTCCGCTTTCGGATGCTTCCCTTCCCATCATTGCTCTGTACAAAAGCTCTACAAACTCTTCATTTGACAGATTCTTCCAAAGCATTTCTTCACCGAACACAAACTGCTCAGCAATATCCGCTCCGGTCATGTAACCGTTTTCCAACTGATATACCCAGCCATCCAAACCACTCTGGTCCGGATCTCTGGATAAGCATTGCTGATACATTCTGGTTACGAAATTCGTTATTTCCTGACCAAATGAGTAGGTTCCGCTGTGTACCACATCCCCGGAAGGTGTTTCCTTCAAGTAATAAGTAAGCGTTCTGCCTTTACTGCTAAGACCATAAATACGGCCAAGTGTTGCTTCTTCTGAAGATAAAGTATATACCTTAGTGGTAGTTCCATCTAACGCCATACGATAAATTGTGTCATGTGTCGTATAGCAGAAAGCACCATCCGCTACAGCCAGAGAACAAAAATCCCCTACATAGGTTCCGTTATTTGCCATAGTCCGCCAATATCCCATAGTCCGGGCATGGCTGGTTGTCGTGCCATCGCTAAAATTATAAATATCCACGGTTCCGTCCGATAAATAACCTGTCTTAGTACCAATCATCGGAAGTGCTGTTATCATATCAGACCAGAAGTAATCCATATATTTTGTAGAAGTCACAACATTACCATATGTAATTAAGCCATCGCTTTTAGATACCCAGTCTGTAGTGGTATGTCCTGTAGCCACCAAACCTGCTTCTGATACCATAAAATTATCATGTGCACAATATGTTCCCCCAATGTTAGATGGGTCATCCCAGGTTGCATCGGTATAGAAATATTCCCCATCCACTTCAATCAAGTTCCATGCATGATTCAAATTTCTACTTGTTATCAAATCAACATCGACCTCGACCTCTTTCAACAGGCACACTGTTGCAAGAGCATATCCCTGACAAACCGCACTGCCTTCGACCAAGGCATTATAAGCATTATAATTACTATAGGTCAGATCGTAATCCGCATGAGTTACCAAATAATCATGGAGATAGAGAATTTTCTGAATTTCAGGCCATGATTCATCAACACCTGCTATAATTTCATCTACTTTTTGATTGAATATAGCCACATGTTCTGTAGTATATTGGGATTCATAAGCAGGAACCAAGGCTGTTACATAGTCCCCTGAAGAATAATACCCAACCGTGGAATCCACATAAAAGAACTCCGGATTCATGTTAACTACACTCCAATATACGACACTAAGATCTTCTTCCAAAAGGCCATAGTCGCTTATGTCAATATATGTACTCCAATTTGCCAATCCCTCATATATGGTGTCCTGCAGCGTTGCAGCTCCAAAAAAAGCCGGCATTTCTTCTACGCTATTATTTAACTCCTCCGGTCCACCCAGACCACCGGCTTGCAAAATGTACTCAGAAAGATCCAGCGTTTCATACACCGGTTCCCCTTCCTCTGCCCGTACATCCGTAGGCCAACAAAGCACTGCAAACAAAAGCAGTACCGGTATCGCAGCAAACCATAAACCGCGTTTCTTCTTTGTGTCCTTCATAGTTTTTCCTCCGTTGTATGTCCTATCATTCAACACATGATCTCATTTACATAAGTATAACACAGATATTTTTATTTTTAAATATATCATTATTGAAATATTGCTCTTTCCATGCGAAACCGTCGGATAATTCCCTCCTCATAGTTTCGCATCTAAATACCCACAAAAAAAGAACACATTTCCAAAACCCAAATGTGCTCCTTTTGTTCTTGCAATATTCTATTAACGTTCCGCACGCATGGGATTGTTTAAAAAATCTTCATAAGAGAGACGGATACCCTCTTCCAACTCCACTTTATACTTCCATCCCAGTTTCTCCAACTTGGATACGTCCAGAAGTTTTCTCGGTGTACCGTCCGGCTTTGTAGTATCCCATTTTATTTCTCCTGTATAACCTACCACTTTTGCCACCAATTCTGTTAATTCTTTAATGGTAAGTTCTTTTCCGGTTCCCATATTTACGGTCTCATTTCCGGAATAATTATTCATCAGGAACAGACAAGCATCCGCCAAATCATCCACATACAAAAACTCTCTTAAAGGAGTTCCTGTTCCCCAACAAACCACTTCCGTAAGTCCGGCTTCTTTCGCTTCATGGAATCTGCGGATCAATGCCGGCAATACATGACTATGTGTGGGATGATAGTTGTCGTTAGGACCATAAAGGTTAGTGGGCATAGCTGAAATATAATCGGTTCCATACTGTTTGTTTAAAAACTCACAATATTTCAGTCCGGAAATTTTCGCCAGAGCATACGCCTCATTTGTCTTTTCCAATTCCGATGTAAGAAGACAACTTTCCGGCATA
>JAZNGC010000023.1:0-2584 GCA_045589155.1 Lachnospiraceae bacterium | reverse complement strand
GTGAACACTACTGTCAAGAGTACTGCGACTGCCACATAGAACCTACGTATTTTGCTCTTTTTGTTCCCCCTAACCATAACCGTAATACCTTCCTTTCCATTATTAGTTTAACTTTTTTCTTGTCGGTTGGTTTGCATATTTATTCTACCATTATCTATTCCTAAAGTCAATGTCTACACATATATTCAAAGTTTATGAAAATTTAAAAACTTTGATTATGTAGACCGTTATAATGGTTCCCCCTTATATGCGTTTTGAAAATCTCAAGAAAGAGAATAAAACCGTCTCCCTAAGGGGAGTCGGTCTCCGCTGGAGAGCAGCGCCCTTGTCCAAAAGCCGGTACTTTCAATCTTAACAAGTTCTATTCCATTCGAATCAATAAAAAAATAGACCATATAAAGTTTTCGCTCTATATGGTCTATTTTCTATAGACCCAAAGAGAGTCGAGTACTAAGTCATCCGCTCAGAAGCCTTGTATTAGGCGGTTTGCAGGGCTTCTGTTTTTGGCGCACCCCGGTTTTACCCCTGTTTTTTCTGAACCGCCGTCTGTAGAAAACGAAAAGTTTCTGTTACTCTACAAAATTTACAAACTCTCCACGTAAATCAAATGCATGATCCATTGGTCCACTTCCTGCCCCCAAGTCCAGCATAGCCGATAATGCACCTGATATATATTCCTTTGCCTTTTCAATTGCATCATGTAAACCATATCCCTTTGCAAGATTCGATGCAATGGCACTGGATAGCGTACAACCGGTTCCGTGCGTGTTCGGATTATTAATTCGTTTCCCATAGAACCACCGGTATTCGCCGTTACAATACAAAAGGTCATTTGCATCGTTAATACTGTGACCTCCCTTACACAGCACTGCACAATGATACTCGTCTCCTATTCTTTTTGCCGCCCGAAGCATAGCCTCTTCATTTTCGATTTTCATTCCTGCAAGAACTTCTGCTTCCGGAATGTTAGGCGTTACTAAAGCGGCAAGCGGTAACAGCTTCTCTTTTAATACAGATAATGCATCCTTTGCTATAAGTCTGGAACCACTGGTGGCAACCATTACCGGATCAATCACAATATTTTCCGCTTCATATTTTTTTAGCTGTTCGGCAATACAGCATATCAATTGCCCGGAGGATACCATTCCAATTTTAATAGCATTCGGTCGAATATCTTCAAATACTGCATCTATCTGTTCCTTTAAAAAAAACGGAGTTACCTCCATAATACTTCTGACTCCGGTTGTATTCTGCGCCGTTAGTGCGGTAATCACGCTCATGGCATATACACCATTCATTGTCATCGTCTTTAAATCAGCCTGAATTCCGGCTCCTCCGCTGCAATCACTTCCCGCTATGGTCAACGCTGTTCTCTTTTTCATAGATTGTCATACGCCTCCTTCAATTCTTCCGTCGCGGTCTTGGGATTATCTGCTTTCATAATCGCTGAGACCACGCAAATTCCGGCAATCGGAATCCCCGCAAGTACATCAATATTATTTTTATTAAGCCCACCTATTGCATTCACCGGAATCGGCACAGCCTTACAAATATCACGTAGTGTATCCGTTGATGTCAAAACAGTCTTCACTTTTGTTGTAGTAGGATAGATTGCGCCTACACCAAGATAGTCTGCACCCTGCTCATAAGCATCCAGCGCCCATGATACCGTCTTTGCGGTTGCTCCTACAATCTTGTCCTTTCCCATCAACTTACGTGCAGTGGAAACCGGCATATCACTTGCCCCCACGTGAACCCCTTCTGCGTCAACCGCAAGGGCCACGTCCACGCGGTCATCAATAATAAGCGGAACTTGATATCGTTTGGCAATGGCGTGCACTTTTTCTGCAAGTTCTATGTATTCCCTTGTAGATTTGTCCTTTTCCCGTAGTTGAAGAAGGGTTACACCGCCCATAAGTGCCTGCTCTACACGAAACAAAAACTCTTCTTCGCCATAATTTGTGCTGTCCGTTATAAAATATAAACTTGAGTCTATTTTTATCATTCTTCTTTCCTCACACATACACATAGTCATTCAAAACCGGTTGTAATCCTTCCTTGCTCATATCATGGTACATGGTATCAAAACTGCGGTTATCATCAATTTCAAATTGCTCATCCCCTTTGGCACTATCATCCTCCTTACCGGTATATTTACTCTCGTGGTCCCCGATACCGGTGGATACACCTGCGGAAACCTTAGTAGCTGCAATCTTCACAATCCCATTGCGAAATTCCTCACTTTCGCGGGAAGATACGGTAATCCCCACAAAAGGCAAAAAAATGCGATAGGCACAAAGAACCTGGCAGAGCTGTTTTTCCCCTACATCCAACGGATTAATCTTATCGTTATTGACAATCGGACGCAGTCTCGGACAAGACAACGACATCTCTGCATGAGGATATTTACGCTGAAGATAATACACATGAAGTGCACTTGCCAACGCATCCTTTCTAAAATCGGACAAGCCCAGCAAAGCAGAAAATGCCACCCCACGCATACCGCCAAGCAACGCACGCTCCTGTGCATCAAAGCGGTACGGCCAAACCCGCTTATGTCCCAGCAGATGAAGGGTTTCGTATT
>JAZNGC010000022.1:0-10509 GCA_045589155.1 Lachnospiraceae bacterium | reverse complement strand
GATGTCGGCTCATCGCATCCTGTGGCTGTAGCAGGTCCTAAGGGTAGGGCTGTTCGCCCATTAAAGCGGTACGCGAGCTGGGTTCAGAACGTCGTGAGACAGTTCGGTCCCTATCCGGCGTAGGCGTTGGATATTTGAGAGGCGCTGCCCTTAGTACGAGAGGTCCGGGGTGGACGGACCACTGGTGTATCTGTTAGGGACCAACCCTATGGCAGAGTAGCCAAGTCCGGCAGGGATAAACGCTGAAGGCATCTAAGCGTGAAGCCCCCCTCAAGATGAGATATCCCGTGGAAACACGTAAGACCCCTTGAAGACGACAAGGTAGATAGGGCTGGGGTGTAAGCATGGCAACATGTATAGCTGACAGTCACTAATAGGTCGAGGGCTTATCCTATAAGGGAAAGGTTCAATGGATGAAGAGTTTAGGATACTTAGGAGGGAAAAACGAAGTTTTTCCGGAAGCTCCGAAGGAGATTTTGTATTCGGTTTTGAAGGTATATTCAATAAGGCCCAGTGGCTCAGTTGGTTAGAGCGCCGCCCTGTCACGGCGGAGGTCGAGGGTTCGAGTCCCTTCTGGGTCGTATTAATTTGGGATCTTAGCTCAGCTGGGAGAGCATCTGCCTTACAAGCAGAGGGTCACAGGTTCGAGCCCTGTAGGTCCCATTTGTTTCATAAAATTGCGTATTATAAATACGCCGATGAGGCTCAATTGCCAGAGCAGCTGATTTGTAATCAGCAGGGTATCGGTTCGAGTCCGATCATCGGCTTTAAGATGTAAATCTTATGGGCAGATTCCCGAGTGGCCAAAGGGGACAGACTGTAAATCTGCTGCAAATTGCTTCGGTGGTTCGAATCCACCTCTGCCCATTAGGCATTAGCCTTTACATCAATAATTTAATAACGCGGGGTGGAGCAGTCTGGAAGCTCGTCGGGCTCATAACCCGAAGGTCATAGGTTCAAATCCTGTCCCCGCTATTTATGTCCTTATAACAGGACAGATGCCCAGATAGCTCAGTTGGTAGAGCAAGGGACTGAAAATCCCTGTGTCGCTGGTTCGATTCCGGCTCTGGGCACTTTGCTTGTTATAATATGGGCGTGTAGCTCAGTCGGTAGAGCACTTGACTTTTAATCAAGTTGTCCGGGGTTCGAATCCCCGCACGCTCATTTAAATATGTTATTTTTAAGTCGTATTCGTAAGAATACGACTTTTTTGCGTAAAAATGCAATACATGCTATATTTTCAGATAAAATAATGGTATAATAAAGTGCTTTAATATCGTCTAAATTAGGGAAATCGTCCCTGAAAATCATTTATAGCATTGATTAAGTGGTTATTTATTAGGAGTACTTGTGGTGAATTTGTATCAACAACTGTTGGAAAATGGAAAATCGGATTTTTATCCATATCATATGCCGGGACATAAAAGGAAGCCTTTGACAGAAGTCTTGAAAAGAGTGTCTGACATTGACATTACAGAAATTGATGGATTCGATAATTTACACCATGCGGAAGGGATTTTGCATGATGTGCAAAGTCGGGCAGCCGAAATTTACGGTGCAGAGGAATCTTTTTATTTAATCAATGGTAGTACATCAGGTATATTGAGTGCAATTTCGGCGGTTGCCGGTCGTGGTGATACAATTTTGATAGGAAGAAATTGCCACAAATCAGTGTATCACGGGGCATATTTGAATGGAATCAAATTGCAATACTTATTTCCGAAGCCGATGGCGGACATAGGATTCCCATGTGGTATCAAGGCGGAGCAGGTAAAGGAAGCTCTTGAAGATTGTGCCGGAAAAAAAAGCGTTATTAAGGCAGTGCTTATTGTTTCGCCAACTTATGAAGGAATGGTTTCTGATATAGAAGCCATTGCAAAAGTAGTGCATTCATATGGAATACCACTGATTGTAGATGAGGCTCATGGTGCTCATTTGGGATTTCATGAATTGTGGCCAAAGTCAGCTTGTACACAAGGCGCGGATATTGTGATTCAGAGTATGCATAAGACATTACCGTCGCTTACACAGACTGCTCTTCTTCACATGAATGGGAATTTGGTGGACAGAAAGAGACTTTGCAGGTTTTTGGCTATTTATCAGACCAGTAGTCCCTCGTATATTTTTATGGCAGGAATGACGGAAGCCTTGGATTTTATGCAAAAAAGAGGCAAAGAACAAATGGACAAGTTTGCAGGCTTTTGGAGGCAAATGTTGTCGCAATTAACAGATTGCAAAGTGCTTAAAATATATCCGGGTGAAGATATTGGTAAATTAGTGATTTCGGCTAAAGACAGCAGTATATCCGGGCAGGAATTGTACGATATACTATTAGCAGAATATCATTTGCAAATGGAGATGTCGGGAGGAAATTATGTGCTTGCGATGTTTACTTTGGCAGATGAGAAAGATGCCTACGACAGGTTGACAAATGCAATCTGTGAATTGGATCAAAGACTTGAACGTCGAGAGCAATCGGTTCATAATTTTGAAACAAAAGATATTCAAATGGTGCGTCCGAAAAAAAGGTTAGAATTTTGGGAAGCATGGGATAAACCAAGGGAAGTCCGGGAATTAGAAAAGTGTGAAGGCAGTGTTGCCGGAGACTTTATTAATTTATATCCACCGGGAATTCCGATGGTTGTTCCGGGTGAAGTACTAAACGGAGACATATTGGAAATAATAAAAGAGTACATACGACAAGGTCTTCCGGTACATGGGGTTATATATCGGGAAGAAAAGGTATGTTTAGAGGTAATACATGGGTAGCAATGACGGAAAGGATTTTTTGATGAGAAAAACTAAAATTATTTGTACAATTGGTCCTGCCAGTGAAAGTGAAGAAAAATTAAAGGAGTTAATGCTTGCGGGAATGAATGTAGCAAGGTTTAACTTCTCACATGGAACACATAAGGAGCAGTTAATAAAGTACAATCGGGTGCTTAAAATCAGGAAAGAGTTGAACTTACCGGTTGCAACACTACTTGATACAAAAGGTCCCGAAATCCGTCTGAGAGATTTTGAAGGTGGGAAAGTAGAATTAAAGGCAGATCAGACATTTACACTTACCACAGATGAAATACTGGGGACAGCAGAAAAAGCATCCATCACATATAAAGGTTTGAAACATGATATCAGTGTTGGAACAACGATTTTGATTGATGATGGTCTGATTGAGATGGTTGTAGAAAAGATTACCGATACAGATATTGTCTGTAAGGTTATTAACGGTGGTTTTGTATCCAATCATAAAGGCGTTAATGTTCCCGGGGCAATTCTCTCCATGCCTTATATCAGTGAGGTGGATAGAGAAGATATTATTTTTGGTGCTGAGCATGGTTATGATTTCCTGGCTGCATCTTTTGTGCGTACAAAAGATGATGTATTGGAAGTAAAGAAGATTATTGAGGAACATGGCGGAAGAACCAAAATTATTGCTAAAATTGAAAATATGCAGGGCATCAATAACTTGGAAGAGATTATTGCTGTTTCCGACGGAATTATGGTTGCGAGAGGCGACATGGGTGTAGAAGTTCCAATGGAAGAAGTTCCTGTACTGCAGAAAAAGATGATTAAAATGGCAGTGGCACAAGGGAAGCATGTTATTACTGCAACACAAATGCTGGAATCCATGATTAAAAATCCCAGACCCACCAGAGCAGAGGTAACAGACATTGCAAATGCAATTTACGATGGTACCACTGCAATCATGCTTTCCGGTGAAACCGCTGCAGGCAGTTATCCTGTTGAAGCGGTAAAAACCATGGCAAAAATTGCCCAGAGAGCGGAACAGGATATTGACTACCGTGCGAGAATGCAGAAAATCCAGAGTGCGAACTCAGAGACCTTAGATATTACCACGGCAATTTCCTATGCATCATGTACTGTGGCCATGGACTTAAAAGCGACCGCTATTATCACTGTAACATTGTCAGGCTTTACGGCAAATATGATTGCCAGATACAAACCGGGATGTGCAATTGTGGGATGCACTACAGATGAAAAAGTATATAGACAATTAAATTTATTGTGGGGGGTAACACCTCTTATGATAAAGAAAGAGCGTACTACGGATGATTTGTTTGAGGAAGCGGTATTTAAATGTAAACAGGCAGGACTTGTAAAAACAGGTGATACGGTTGTTATAACTGCGGGAGTTCCCCTTGGTGTAGCCGGAAAAACAGATATGATCCATGTGGTAAAAGTAGAGTAATAAAAAAGTATTTATAAAAGTCAAAGGACAAGAGACTATGGGAAAAATTGTTTACCTGATGGGAAAAAGTTCCACAGGAAAGGATACGATTTATAAGCGGTTGCTTATGGATAAGGACTTACAGCTGAAAACGATTGTGCCGTATACGACGAGACCGATACGTGTCAAGGAAAGTGAAGGTGTAGAATATCACTTTACAGATGAAGAGGGTTTTCAGAAATTACAGAAGGCCGGCACGGTAATTGAACAACGTGCCTACCATACATATCATGGACTTTGGCGTTATTTTACCGTAGATGATGGTCAGATTGACCTGCAAAACGGAGATTATATTTATATAGGAACCTTGGAGTCTTATAATAGTACGGCTGAATATTTTGGAAGAGATGCTCTTGTTCCGGTTCTGATTGAACTGGATGATGGGGTGAGACTTCAACGGGCTTTGGATCGTGAGAAAAAACAGGAACATCCTAAATATGAAGAAATGTGCAGACGTTTTCTGGCAGACAGTGAAGATTTTAGCGAAGAGAAAATTGCAGATGCCGGAATTACAGATGCCCGTTTTTATAATGATGATTTGAACAAGTGTGTAGAGGAGATTGTTTCGTATATTAAAAAGAATCTAAAGAGGTGAGAGTATGGCAATCCGTGTAGACCAGGTGCAACAGGCACAGCAAGTCCAGCAGACGCAGGCAGCCCATCCCACAGATGGTACGTTTAAGTTTACTTTGGCCAGTCATATTGAAGAGACGGAACTCCAGGCCAGATTACAAACGTTGATGGAAAGCATTACGATGCAAGGCGAGAAATTGGCAAAAAAGCGTGATGTGGCAGATATGCGCAGATATCGCGGACTGATTAGAGAATTTTTAAACGAAGTAGTGAGCCGCTCTCATTCCTTTTCCCGTGAAAATTTTTTAGACAGACGTGGCCGACATAGGGTTTATGGAATTATCCGGTTAGTGGATGAGACCTTGGATGAATTGGCACAGGAACTTGTAAAAGATGAACAGGATAATCTGGCAATCCTAAGTAAGATTGGAGAAATCAGAGGATTGTTGTTGGATATATTCACTTAGGGGGTACATAGGAGCATGGCACGATTTCAGGATATAGTAGGACAGGAACAAATAAAGGAGCATTTGCAGAGCGCCTTAGTAACAGGGAAAATTTCACATGCGTATATCATAAATGGAGAGAGATTTTCAGGGAAAGAGTTTATTGCCCAGATTTTTGCAATGGCACTTCAGTGTGAGAGAGATGGCAAGGAACCTTGTCATGAATGCCATTCCTGTAAACAAGCACTTAGCTTCAATCAACCGGATATTATCAGGGTTACCCATGAAAAACCAAATACCATTAGTGTAGATGATGTCCGTACGCAGATTAACAATGATATTGCAATTAAACCTTATAGCAGCCCGTATAAGGTATACATTATTAGCGAAGCGGAAAAGATGACCCCTCAGGCACAGAATGCTCTTTTAAAAACATTGGAAGAACCACCTGCTTATGCAGTTATTTTGTTGCTTACCACAAATGTCAATTCCCTTTTGCAGACCATTTTAAGCCGTTGTGTGGTTTTGAATATGAAGCCGGTCAGTGATGAACTTATGCGGGAATATTTGATGAGAGAATTGCAGATACCCGATTACAAAGCGGAAGTTTGTACTGCTTTTGCAAGAGGTAATGTGGGAAAAGCAAAAATGTTAGCATCCAGTGAAGAGTTTGAAAATGTCAAATTGGAAGCCTTGTCTTTGTTAAAGGGCATTAAAGATACGGATATAACAGATATGATAGCCGCAATCAAGAGAGTAAATGAGTATAAGATGGATGTAAATGACTATCTGGATATCATTTGTATCTGGTACAGGGATATTTTACTTTTCAAAGCGACCAACGATGTGAATCATTTGGTCTTCAGAGACGAGATTCAAAATATCCGGAAAGTAGCCGGAAGAACATCCTATGAAGGTTTGGAATCCGTATTGCAGGCTTTAGAAACGGCAAAGAACAGATTAAATGCCAATGTAAATTTTGAATTGACTATGGAATTGCTTTTAATGGAAATTAAGGATAACGGATAAATCTGTCAGGGCATGATGGATTGGCAGAACGACAGATTTGTGTTATACTGTCCAAGAAAATAGAAGGTGTTTGTAAAAGGCACCAAATGGAGGTTTATAGATGATAAAAGTAATAGGTGTAAGATTCCGCACAGCGGGTAAAATATATTTTTTTGACCCCGGAAAGTTTGAAATCAAAAAAGGGGAACATGTTATTGTTGAAACAGCAAGAGGAATTGAGTTTGGTACAGTTGTGGCAGAGCCCAAGGAAGTGTCGGACGATAAAGTAATCCAGCCCTTGAAACCGGTACTCCGTATTGCAACCGGGAAGGATATCGAGCAGGAAGCTGCCAACAAAGAAAAAGAAAGAGAAGCCTTTAAGGTATGCCTTGAGAAAATCCGGAAGCATGGCTTGGAAATGAAGCTTATCGATGCGGAATATACGTTTGATAACAATAAAGTTTTATTTTATTTTACTGCAGATGGACGAATCGATTTCAGAGAATTAGTAAAAGATTTGGCAGCAGTATTTAAGACCAGAATCGAGCTGCGTCAGATTGGCGTCCGCGATGAGACTAAAATTTTAGGTGGTATCGGTATATGTGGAAGACCCTTATGTTGTCATACCCACCTGCCGGAATTTGTTCCGGTTTCCATTAAAATGGCAAAGGAACAGAACCTTTCCTTGAATCCCACAAAGATTTCCGGAGTGTGTGGCAGACTGATGTGTTGTCTGAAGCATGAAGAGGAGACCTATGAGGAACTCAACCGTCGACTTCCCGGAGTGGGAGATTTTGTTACCACAGAGGATGGACTGAAAGGTGAGGTCCACAGTGTAAATGTTTTAAGACAGCTTGTAAAAGTTGTTGTGGATAATAATGATGAAAAAGAAATACAGGAATATCGTGTAGACCAGCTCCGCTTTAAACGCAAACACGGTAAGAAGGATAAAATGAACCTGACCAGTGAAGAGATGAAAGAGTTGGAGAAACTGGAAAAACAGGAGAGCAAGGAAGGAAAGTCAAAACTGGATGACAATTAATCTAAAAGAAAATGAACGGTTGGATGAATTGCAACGTAATGGCTACCGGATTATTCAGAATCCTGAAAAATTCTGTTTTGGAATGGATGCAGTGCTGCTTTCCGGATTTGCAAAAGCAAAAGCAGGTGACAGAGTACTTGACATGGGAACGGGAACAGGAATCATTCCCATTCTTATGGAAGCCAAAACGGAGGCGGCCTGTTTAATCGGTCTGGAAGTGCAGGAAGAAAGTGCAGATATGGCAAGACGCAGTGTGGCGTTGAATGGTCTGACGGATAAGATCGAGATTGTTACCGGTGATATTAAGGAAGCAGACCAAATTTTTAAGTCTGCTTCTTTTGATGTTATTACCTGTAATCCACCTTATATGATAGGACAACACGGACTGAAAAACCCGGATGAGCCGAAGGCGATTGCCAGACATGAAGTGCTTTGTATTTTGGAAGATGTGGTTTCCAAGGCGGCAAAGCTTTTAAAACCGGGTGGCCATTTTTACATGGTCCACAGGCCCTTTAGACTGGCAGAGATTATTTCGCTTATGTCGGCTTATAAATTGGAACCTAAGCGGATGCAATTGGTGTATCCCTATGTAGATAAAGAACCTAACATGGTTTTGATTGAAGGAGTACGGGGCGGAAAGCCAAGAATGACAGTGGAAAAACCGCTGATTGTTTATAAGGCACCCGGTGAGTATATGCCGGAAATCTATGATATTTACGGTTATTGATTCGGAAAAGAAGGGAAAGAACATGGCAGGTACATTATATTTATGTGCAACACCCATAGGTAACTTAAAAGATATTACCCCCAGAGTGTTAGAGACACTATCTGAGGTAGATTTGATTGCGGCGGAAGACACCAGAAACAGTATGAAGCTGATGAATCATTTTGAGATAAAGACCCCCATGACCAGTTACCATGAATATAATAAGGTGGAAAAAGCCCAGCAACTGGTGGGGCAATTGCTTAGTGGGAAAAATATTGCCCTGATTACAGACGCGGGTACTCCTGCTATTTCCGATCCGGGTGAGGTTTTGGTCCGCATGTGTCTGGAGAGTGGAGTGACGGTAACATCTCTTCCCGGTCCGGCGGCCTGTATTGTAGCCCTTACTCTTTCCGGACTGAATACCAGAAGATTTTGTTTTGAAGGATTTTTGCCTGCAGATAAAAAAGAAAAAAACCAGGTGCTGGAGGAATTAAAAGAAGAAACCAGAACCATAGTTCTTTATGAGGCACCACATCATTTGGTACGCACTTTGGAGGAACTGCGGGATGCGGTTGGAAACCGGAGGATTACCCTTTGCAGGGAATTAACGAAGAAGTTTGAAACCATCATGCCAACTACTTTAGACGAGGCTCTAAAGTTTTATGAGACAGAGGAACCTAGGGGTGAGTATGTTCTTGTGTTGGAAGGCAAAAGCCTGGAAGAGAAAAAGCAGGAGCAGATTGCCGGATGGGAAAGCATGTCCATTGAGGCACATATGGAGCATTATACTTCCCGGGGAATGGATGAGAAAAGCGCCATGAAACAGGTGGCGAAGGACCGCGGCGTAGGAAAAAGAGATATCTATAACTATCTTCATGTGGAAAAGGAGAACTAGAAATGGCAGGTTCCAGTTGTGACATGTGTGTCAATTATGTATATGATGAAGATTATGAATGTTACACCTGTCTGGTAAATCTGGACGAGGATGAATTGGTGCGGTTTTTAACAGACCGCTTCAGTGACTGTCCTTATTTCCGGCTGGATGATGAGTACGGAGTAGTGCGTCATCAAATGTAAAGAAGAGGTAATAAAGTGAAATATATCAAACAATTGTTGATTATTTTAGTGGTGTCATTTATTGCGGAAGCAATGGAATATTTTATTCCCTTACCTGTGGCAGGTAGCGTGTATGGTTTGGTTTTGATGCTGATTGGACTGGTTACACATATCATTCCTCTGGAAAAGGTGGAAGGTGCGGCAGACTATCTGGTGGGTATTATGGCATTAATGTTTGTGCCGCCCACAGTAGGTATTATGGCAACCGTAGATGAACTGAAAGAGATGGGTGTGGCCTTAGTAGTAATTTCTGCTGTTACAACCTTGATTATTATGGTAGTGACAGGAAAGACCGCGCAGTTTATTTTGAATAGAAGAAAGAAAAATGAGGGAGGGAAGGAGTCATGAAGGAATTTTTGACGGGTTCTCTCTTTTTTGGAGTGGTACTGACTCTGGTAGCGTATGAGATTGGTTTGCTGGTGAAAAAGAAATTCAAGCTTGCTATTCTAAATCCGTTGTTGGTGGCTACTATTATTATTATTGGTGTGTTACTTCTGCTGAATATTGATTATGCAGCTTATTCGGAGGGCGCGCAGTATATCAGTTACTTTCTGACACCCGCCACGGTAAGTCTTGCCATTCCCTTATACAGACAGCTTCATCTTTTGAAAAAATATCCGGTGGCTATTCTGGGTGGAATAATAGCAGGCGTGCTTACTGCAATGGTTAGTATTTTCCTAATGAGTCTTGCTTTCGGATTAAGCCATGAGCAGTATGTGACATTGCTTCCAAAGTCTATTACAACTGCTATCGGAATGGGAGTGTCGGAGAAAATGGGAGGTATTGTGTCTTTAACCGTAGTGGCAATCAGTGTGACGGGGATTACGGGAAATGTGATGGCAGAGGCGGTTTTAAAACTGTTTAAAATCACGGACCCCATTGCAAAAGGTCTGGCAATCGGTACGTCTGCCCATGCCCTCGGAACAACAAAGGCTATGGAGATTGGTGAAATTGAAGGTGCCATGAGCAGCCTTTCCATTGTGGTGGCGGGAATTCTCACAGTACTGGCGGTGTCGGTGTTTGGAAAGTTGATTTAAAAAACAAAAAAAGAATATAAGAATAAAATCTGCACATACTAAATCCGGAACTTAAAAATGCCCTGACCGGCGTTTCAAACAAGGAGGAAAACCATGGCAAATATTTCCGATTTAGAATTGCAGAATCTGCGTCATCTGATTGGTGGTTACGACACAACTCATTGCAAGTTGAAGGAGTATGCACAGGCTGCAACTGACGAAAAAGTAAAACAGTTTTTCGAAAAAGGTGCAAAATCCGCAATGGAAAATAAGCAGCAGCTTATGAAGTTCTTGCAGTAAGGAGGTAACAGGATGCAGATGAATGAAAAAACAATGGTAGCAGATACTTT
>JAZNGC010000021.1:0-2780 GCA_045589155.1 Lachnospiraceae bacterium | reverse complement strand
ATCTGTCGGCAAATCCCAATTTAGCACAGCCATCTACTATACATAAAAAAATGAGCCACTGCGCAGGTCAAAAGCAAGTTTTCCTTACCTTTCTCCCACGCAGTGGCTATATTTTTAATCGTTTTCTTCTTCCGTTTCAGTCAAAACTTCCACAGCACTTTCTGCGTCAGTTACACATTCGTCATCGTCCTGACCCTGCGCATCTTCCGCCTCTACGCCTGTCTGAAGAATCTTCAAATCAGCGATGGTCTCCTTGCCTGTCATCTTGCCATACATCCAAATGTAAACCCATGCAAGAAGAGGGATTGCAACCGTTCCCATCAAGCATACCGCAAAGATATTTCCGGATTCTGCCGGAGCAAACACTGCCACAAAAAATGTTACCAAATATAATGCTACCAAAAGCACCACTGCCACAAGTGCCGCAATGCGTTTCGCAGTCCATTTTGTTTTTTTATCTTCTGCCATTTCCTATCCTTCCTATTCCTTACCATCCCAACAGTAAGTACAAAGCTTACTTCTGTCGATACCGATAGATTCAATC
The DNA here is from genome assembly GCA_045589155.1 of Lachnospiraceae bacterium. Classification (GTDB taxonomy): domain Bacteria; phylum Bacillota; class Clostridia; order Lachnospirales; family Lachnospiraceae; genus Acetatifactor. The sequence continues at coordinate 2,236 of JAZNGC010000021.1, read as the reverse complement.
ATATCATCCAGTCTGTGATAACGCAGGGTTGTAAAATTCAGTTTCTTACAAATGCGGTCTACCATATCCTTGTATTCTTCCGTATCCGGATTGCAATACGCTTCCAAATTAGTAAACTTTCCTTCGCGTTCAATCTCTTTTAGTGTTCTTCTTGTAATCAGATCCATCTCAGAAGAAGAACGGGAGAAGTTCAAATACTTACATCCGAACATAATCGGAGGGCAGGCAGGACGGATATGCACTTCCTTCGCACCGCTCTGGTATAAAAATTCCGTTGTCTCTCCAAGCTGAGTGCCGCGCACGATAGAGTCATCAATGAGCAGCAAACTCTTGTCCTGAATCAAATCATGCACCGGAATCAACTTCATCTTCGCAATCAGATTACGCTGGGTCTGAATAGTGGGCGTAAAAGAACGGGGCCATGTAGGGGTATATTTAATAAACGGTCTGGAAAAAGGAATTCCCGATTTATTTGCATAACCAATGGCATGCGGTGTTCCGGAATCGGGTACGCCCGCCACAATGTCCGGCTTCACATTATCACGTTCTGCCAAAAGTGCACCGCAATTATATCTCATCTGTTCTACACTAATTCCTTCATAAGAAGAGGAAGGATATCCATAATAAACCCAAAGGAAAGTACATATTTTCATATCCTTTCCGGGTTGCGCAAGAGTCTGGACTCCCTCCGGTGTAACCACTACGATTTCTCCCGGGCCCAGTTCTCTGGCAGGGGTATAACCCAAATTTAAATATGCAAAGCTTTCAAAGGACACGCAATGTGCACCTTCTTTTTTACCAATGGCAACCGGGGTCCTTCCCAGTCTGTCCCTTGCCGCAAAAAGGCCTTTATCGGTCATAACCAAAATAGTCATGGAACCTTCAATCATCTCCTGGGCATACTGTATACCTTCCACAAGATGATCTCTCTGGTTAATCAGGGAAGCAACCAACTCTGTTGCATTGATTTCTCCACCGCTCATTTCCAAAAAGTGGGAATGACCTTTCTTAAAAAGCATGTCTACAATTTTATCCATATTATTGATTTTTCCCACAGTGGCAATCGCATAATTACCGTGATGGGAACGGACAATCAGGGGTTGGGGTTCGTAATCGGAAATACATCCGATACCCAGATTTCCCTGCATGGTATTAATATCCTTGTCAAACTTTGTTCTAAAGGGTGAGTTTTCAATGTTATGGATTGCACGGTCATAACCTCTTTCTTTGCTATAAACCGCCATTCCGGCACGTCTCGTTCCTAAATGTGAATGATAATCCGTTCCAAAAAACAAATCGAATACACAATCTTCTTTTGATGCCACTCCAAAAAATCCGCCCATATTTTTCCTCGCTTCTTTCTTTTTCTACGTGCCGTATCTGCACGCTTTTTTGCAACGCACCCTTATGCCTTTCCGGCATCCCACATCATACATATGTCCCTTAAATTCTTTTCAGCTTATTCCAGCACAGTAGACATATACTCAATAGAAATAATTTCATCTCCATCTAAAATGAAGCCAAGTTTCATACCGTCTTTTTCATATACTAACAGACCATTTTCATCTTTATAATTTTCACCATAAGCCGCAATCATATCCGCCTTGGTTTCAAACAGGCTCACACCTTCAGGAGTTTCCACCATGTCATCCTTCAAGATGATATTGGAAATTCTATCCACACCCTTTTCATCCGGATAAGTATCAATTTCAACGCTGTTGTAGGTATACATTTTATCAAGGCCTTCAAAAGCACAGCTTGCCGCTTCGAAATAGCTTACCGGCTCACCGAGGGCTGCTATAACAGCCTCCGCCTTAGCATCAATGCTGATTGTCACATTCTGATATACAAACACATAACCTTTCGCAGTCTCCTCTTTGGAATCGCCAGCATTGACACTTTCCTCCACCTTGGTTTCACCACCATTTGCAACTGTTCCGGCATCACCGCCGCAAGCCGCAAAACTAAGAGCAAATACTGCACTCACCATAAAAAGTTTCCATTTTTTCATAACCAGTTCTCCTTCCTTGCCTGTCACGGACAGGCTCCTTTATTCTACTCCATATAAAACCTTTTGTCTCTCTATTTCTGCATAATACTCTGCAAGTTTTTCTTCCCAAACCGCAGACAAATGTTCTTCACCCCTACGGTCCTCCAGACCGCACTCGTCTAAAAGATATTGACCAAGATAGTCAGTAACCTTGATTGCACCCCAGAGATTCAAATGAAGACCTGC
>JAZNGC010000020.1:0-20690 GCA_045589155.1 Lachnospiraceae bacterium | reverse complement strand
AAACATTTTCTATTAACCAAAAATATTTACCAAATCATTGAACAGAACTACTACCATGAGAATCAGGAAGAAGACCATGCCAACAAAATGGACTATTCCTTCTTTTTCCGGTGGAACAGGCTTTCCTCTCACCACTTCAATCAACATAAATACCAATCTGCCACCATCCAGCGCGGGAAAAGGAAGTAAATTCAGTATTCCTAAGTTCACAGAAAGCAAAAGAACAATGTTCATCATACTCAACACAACACTCTTCGTACCATATTCTTTCGCTTCCTCATAGGTTTTTCCCACTACATTGACTGCAATTCCTACGGGACCTGAAACATCTTCCTTATTGAAATTGCCTGTAATCAACATCCCAAGGCTCTTATATGTGGAACGGACCCAATACCGCATTTCATAAAATGCGTCACGGAAAACGCCCAAGCCTTCACTGTCTTCATATACCCCGCCATAAATACCGATGGCATAGGTTCCGGTTTCTTCATTTAATCTGGGAGTAAGCACTGTCTCAATTTTCTGACCGTCTCTCTCATAAACAATATCAATGGCCTCACCCTTATTTATTGCCATCATCAAAGAAATATCGCGGAACAGATACATCTTTTCCCCATCGATGCTGACAATTGTATCTCCTGCTGCAAGTCCTGCTTCCTCCGCTGCAGAATTTTGCACAATATCCAGGACTTCCGGTCTGTCCGTAGGGCTAACCGATACCAGAATAACCGCAAAGACAAAAGCTAAAATAAAATTAAACAAGGGACCTGCTACAACAGTAGCGATTCTCGCCCATACATTGGCTTTCAAAAAGGAACCGGAATCATCAATAGGCGTTGCCGCAGCATCCCCGTTCTCCTCGGCCTTTTTTGTTTCAAGTCCATCTTCGCCTTCAAACATACATGCGCCGCCAATGGGCAACAGTTTTAAAGCATAAACCGTTTCTTTTTTCTTGAAGGAACAGATTGTAGGACCCATTCCCACAGAAAACTCCACTACATGTATGCCGTTTGCTTTCGCGATGATAAAATGTCCGAATTCATGGGACAACACAACAATACCAAAAACAAGAACAAATAATATAAATGTCATCATTACTGCCGTTATACCTCTGTCATAATAAATTCATATACTTCCGCTTCCGCCTGCAAAATCTGGTTGACATCCGGATTCTGTATTACTTTATGCCGTTTCATAGACTCTTCTATCAATTCTGCAATCTGCAAATATTTTATCTTTCTGTCCAGGAACAGACTAACCGCCTTCTCATTCGCCGCATTATAAACCGTCGGCATACTTCCGCCGGCTGCAAGAGCTTCATAGGCCAGACGAAGACCGGGAAATGCCTCTGTATCCGGCTTTTCAAAGGTCATGCTGCCCAATTCATAAAAATCAACTCTTTTTCCATCCATTGGCTTTCTGTCAGGATAGAACAATGCATATTGAATGGGTAATTTCATATCCGGCATACCAAGCTGTGCCATAATCCCACCATCCACATACTGCACCATGGAATGAATGATGCTCTGGGGATGTACCACTACCTGAATCTGCTCCGGAGTCACATCAAAAAGCCATTTCGCTTCAATCACTTCTAGTCCTTTGTTGACCAAAGTAGAGGAATCTATGGTAATCTTTCTTCCCATTGCCCAATTTGGATGCTTCAATGCATCCTCCACTTGAATATCAAGTAACTGTTCCCGTTTCTTTCCTCTGAAAGGACCACCGGAAGCCGTCAACAAAATTTTCTCAATCCTGTTTTTTGCATCTCCGTTTAAAGACTGAAAAATCGCACTATGCTCACTGTCTACCGGCAAAATGGGCACATTGTACTGTGCTGCCAAAGGCATAATAATATGTCCTGCCGTTACCAGTGTCTCTTTATTCGCCAGCGCAATTGTTTTTCCGTTCTTTATGGCTTCAATAGTCGGTCTGATACCAATCATACCCACTACTGCCGTAAGCAATACCTCTACCTCGGAAAAAGCTGCAATTTCCATCAGACCATCCATTCCATAAGACACTTTCACATCCATATCGGACACTCTGGTCTGTAATTCCTTTGCCGCCTTTTCTTCCCACATTACCGCTATCTCCGGCTTAAACTCCCGGATTTGCTGCTCCAATTTATCCACACTACTGCCTGCCGCAAGAGCGGTTACTTTCAGTTCCGGATTTGCTCTTACAACCTCTAATGCCTGTGTACCAATGGAACCTGTGGAACCAAGTATTCCTAATTTCTTCATCTCTTTATCTTCCTTTCGCACGTTCCCGCAAACCACATGCGTTTATGCTATTTCATAAGCAAGGTCACCATGAAATATATCATGGGAGCTGTCACAATCACACTGTCAAACCGGTCCATAATGCCGCCATGACCGGGAATCAGCTTACCATAATCCTTAATTTCATGATTTCTCTTTATCGCAGAAGCCGCCAAATCTCCAAGTTGGCTCATCACAGCCCCCACGCCGCAAATCAGAACTATAATCAGATTCATAGACTGATCTTTTACCGCATTATCCACTATGAAGTAACTGTAGATGAAACCAATCAGCATGGTTCCTATCACACCGCCGATACATCCTTCCCATGATTTCTTTGGACTAAGTACCGGAAAAGCCTTATGCTTACCAATAAGCATCCCCACAGCGTATGCACAGGTATCACATCCCCAAGAACAGATAAGTATCAGCCATACAACATATATTCCATAGGGAAGCTCTCTGGTCTGATACATAAAGGAAAACATCACCGGTGCATAAATCAGCGAGAAGGTTGCAAATGCAGCCTGCTCAATTTTATATTTCGGAAAAGTGATTACATAAACAAACATTTCTGCCATAAGGGTACAAATAATCACCATCATCTCAAGGCTTTTATTATCCGTAAAGAAAATAACCCCATAATATGCCAGCACACCCAGCAAGCCTACCACTGTAAGGGCATTCCATTTTTTTCCGTTTTCTTGTACTCCGGTAGCTTTCACCAATTCCAAATACGCAATCAATGAAATCACAAGCAGGATACCTGCCATAACCGGACCACCCATGATCAATGCAACAAGAGCGATAACAGCCAAAACCGCACCACTGGCCACTCTGGTCCAAAACATATATTATTCCTCCTTTATCAGGCCATATCTTCTGTCTCTTTGAGTATATGCCCGCACAGCTTTTTCCAATTCCTCTTTATCAAAATCAGGCCAAGCCACAGGGGTAAAATAAAACTCTGTATATGCAAGCTGCCACAACAGAAAATTAGAAATTCTCTGTTCATTACAGGTACGGATCAGCAAATCCGGTTCCGGTATCCCATGTGTATCCAGATTGTCGTTGATCATTTCCTCTGTAATATCCTCAGCCTTTATTTCCCCACTCTCAACTTTTTTTGCAAGTTTGGTAACGGCTCTCCGGATTTCATCCTTGCCGCCATAATTGATGGCAATCTGAAAATTCAAGCCATCATAATCCTTTGACGCTTCTTCTAATTCTGCGATTTTTTCCTGAATGTCCGCATCCAAACGGCTCTTGTCGCCGATCACCCTGACACGCATACGGTTCTTCTCTGCGTTTTTCAGACAGTTTTCCATATAATTGCGTAGAAGCTTCATCAGTGCATCCACTTCTTCCTTTGGCCGGTTCCAGTTTTCCGTGGAAAAAGCGTACACCGTCAGATATTTGATTCCCATACGGTATGCTGCCTCTGCAACCACTTCTACTGCCTTTCCGCCCTGCTTATGTCCATAGTTTCTGGGCATACCTTTTGCCTTTGCCCATCTTCCGTTTCCATCCAAGATAATCGCTACATGTTGCGGTATTTTCAATTCTTCCATACTCATAACCTCTCAAAAACCTATTGTAAGCGCCGTTATCATACATTAGAAATTCTCAGGCAGATTTACCGCCTGAGAACCCCTTCATTCGCATCTTATTAAATACAATTAAACAGTCATGATTTCCTTTGATTTTGCATCTACCAAAGCATCAATGTCCTTCACATATTTGTCGGTTAATTTCTGCAGGTTGTCTTCCAACTGTTTGATTTCATCTTCGGAAACTTCTGTCTTTGCAAGTTTCTTAAAAGCATCATTTCCGTCACGACGGATGTTACGAACTGCAACTTTAGCCTCTTCACCTTTTTTCTTAACGTCTTTTACCAGTTCTTTTCTGCGTTCCTCTGTTACTTCAGGGAATACCAAACGGATTACACTACCGTCATCAGAAGGGGTAATACCCAGTTCAGAAGTCATAATAGCTTTCTCGATTGCTTTAATCAGGGACTTATCCCAGGGTGCAATCTGAATCATTCTCGCTTCGGGAACGGTTACATTACCTACCTGCTGGATGGGTGTCGGTGTTCCGTAATAATCTACTCTGATTTTATCCAAAACATGGGGATTGGCACGTCCTGCACGGATAGTTGCCAAATCAGATTCCAAATAGTCAATCGCTTTCTTCATCTTATCGTCATATTGCTGTAATCTTGCGTCCATTGTTACATCTCCTTTTTACTTCTTTATACGGTTACTTTCGTACCGGTGAATTTGCCATTCATGGTATTTACAATACTGTTTTCTTCATTCAGGCCAAATACCCACATGGGCATCTTATTATCACGGGCCAAAATAGATGCGGTCATATCTACCACCTGCAGATTTTTCTCGATAACCTCATCTATGCTAACCTCTGCATATTTCTTTGCTCCCGGATTCTTCGCCGGATCATCGTCATAGACCCCATCAATGGATTTTGCAAGAAGAATAACGTCTGCATCCACCTCAATCGCTCTCAACACAACACCGGTGTCTGTGGAGAAATAAGGATGTCCTGTACCACCCGCAAAAAACACAACCATCCCTTTTGCAAAATACTTATTGGCTCTGTCCTTTGAAAAAAGTTTAGTAAAGGAACCACATTCAAATGGTGTCAGAATATTTGTCTGCATACCTACGCTACGGAAAATCTCAGATACATAAATACAGTTCATGATGGTAGCTAACATACCGATCTGGTCTGCTTTTGTACGGTCAATATTTTCACTGGAACGTCCTCTCCAGAAATTACCGCCTCCGATTACAATACCAACCTGAACACCGTCGTCTACAAGCTGCTTTACCTGTAAAGCAACCTTGCGCACAGTATCCTCATCAAAACCTGTTTTTTTCTCGCCGGCCAATGCTTCGCCGCTCAATTTAAGTAAAATTCTCTGCATCTTACCAACCGCCTGTCAATTATTTTTTGTTCTTTTTATACTCATCAAAGAAGGATGTAGGATTAACATCAGCGTAGCACTGAGAGCACATACCTTCAATAACCGCACCGTTGTTAATCTGTACGGATTTGGATTTAATATTACCCATAACAATCGCGGAAGTATCTAAAATTACAGGACCCTGAACATCGATATCGCCTTTAACCGCGCCTGCAATTACGGCACTCTTTGCCATGATATTTCCGATGATAACGGAACTCTGGCCAATCTTCACAGAACCTTCACTCACTACTTCACCTGTAACTTTAGCATTGTCTGCATAAATTTCTGCTGCTTTGGAGTTACCGCAAATAGTACCTGTAATATTGAGTTTACCCAAAATTTCCACATTACCGTTAATAGTACCGATTACTTCCATAGAACCCTCGGAAGAAACGTCACCGGTAATTGTCATGCCGGCTGTGATTATTGCTGTTTCATCTGATACACTTCTCATCTGTACGTCCATCTTTACAACCTCTTTTTCTTTATCTTTTTCAATATCCTTTTCTTCTTTTTCCGCAAGTGCAGCTTTCAGGCTTTCTTCTAAATCATACTCCTCTTCCTTGTCTTCTGCATCCGCTTCTTCCACAGGCTCATTGGCCTCTTCCGCGGGAACGTAAGTGGCTTCCAAATTTTCCAGCATAGCCTCCAAATCAAGTTTGTCCTCTGTCTCTTCGGTCTCTGCCAAAACTTCAGCCTCCGCTCTCACTTCTTCCTCGGGCAATAACTCATTTACCGCCTGAGATAAATCATCCTTTAAATCCGAGAAAAACCCCATCTCGCTAGTCCTCCGTTTCTTTTGTTGTTATATGTTGAATCGGCACTGTGTGTTCCGTAATAGGTAAAATCACGGTATTTTCCATTGCCTGAATTGATTCTATTAACATGGGTAACGCTTCCACTGTAGCATTTTTATCCTTTGCATCATGCAAAAGCACAATCGCCGCATTATTTACCCGGATATTGCGAATACAGTTATCTACTATGGCTTCTGCATCATAGTTTAATGCCAAAGCATCGTCTGCAGAGGAATTCCAATCATAGTATTCCAACCCCTGACTATGCACCCAGTCAATCAGTTTGGTAATCTCCACATCACTGACCTCATTGGAACTGCCCCCGGGAAATCTGTAATACATGGTATTCACTCCGGTTACATCATAAATATACTTCTGCAACTTTTGGAAATCCTTGACGAACTCTTCCATAGAAGCATATATCTGACTGTATTTATGGCTATATGTATGAATGCCTATGGTATGTCCTTCCTCTACGATACGCCGCATTGCATCCTTCGCCATATCACCTTCTTTTCCCACAATAAAAAAGGTTGCTTTTACATTATATTGTTTCAGTATATCCAATATCTCATCTGTATTTTCACTGGGTCCGTCATCAAAAGTCAAATACACCTTTCGGATACTATTGTCCAATTCCGGGTTGTATTCTGTTTCTGTTGTACTTACCTTTGCCACCAAATCCGACTGGGCTAATATCATCTGCGTATCACCGGAAGGCTGATTTTGCGCCGCTTCGTCATTTTCCGCTTCTGCCTGTTCCTGATTGGATTCCATCTGTTCCGTCCCTTGCAGAAAAGCATTCTGTCTGTCCAACTCCACATGTTCATCCAATGTTTCGCGGTATTTGCTCTGTTCAAAAGCAATCTGCTCAATCTGTGTATGCATCTCTCTAAGTTCCTTTTCCAGAGAAGTCATACGGACAAACATAAGTACACACATTATAATTGGTATTACGATTAATGTGACCAGCAAAAGTATAATGAGCTTTTTCAAAGTATTAACGCGTTTCCGTCTGGAAGCGTTTTCCAAATCACTCATTTTATGTTTTTCGCTCCTTTACATAGTCACTAGTAGTATAACACAAGTACGACTGTTGGAAAAGGAAAATTTTCATAAAAAGAACCGACAACTTTTCTGTTATCGGTTCCTGAAATATTTCGTCTGTATGTGATTATAAACGTTCTATATATCGCTACGCCATAAGACCAATTAAGAAAAAGAAACAGGTAGCCAAAAACGCAATCGCAGATAACACCACGCCCGCAACCGCCATTGCTTTATCCTTACAAAGTTTATCTGAAAGAGCTATCACACCCAAAATCAAACCCACAATTCCTAAAATGCCTCCCAAAAGACAAAAGGTTGACAACGATATAATACCAATCACCATTGAAACTATAGCCAGCACATCACTGCCACGTTTTTTCGCCCTGACATTCATTGTTTGATTTTGATAATACATATTATGATTTACCGGCTGTACATTGGGGTTCGCATATGTCTGGGGATAGGTATTTGTATAGTTGTAGGCGTTTTCACCTGTTCGTAATTTTCTATTGTTATTTTCCTTCCGTTGAGGTAAGGGAGCCGCACAATAGGGACATACTCTTACTCCGTCTTCTACATTGCTATCACAATATTCACAATAAACCATTTTATCTCCCCTCCAAGTGCTGAGTTCTTAGTAGGGATATTTTAACATAATTCGACACAAAATGCCAGACTTGTGTGCTTCAAGCAAGATATATTAAAATTCATCAAAAAAGCACCCTTTAGGGTGCCTTTAAAAGTATGCACGGTAAATAGCAAAAACCTTCCCTGTAACTTTGGTCAGTTTGGGAAGGCTTTTTCGTTTTTCCACATCTATCCCTCAACAATCAAATATCTTCCGTCTCCGATATCGAACACCTCATCCGCTTCAAGGATTTCATCCTCATCCGCTCCATCCATGTCGATACCTTCCTCCTCGAAGAATTCAATTACTTCCTCTACCGAATCAACCACTACTGCCATGCAGTCCTCCAGAAACGCTTCCGCTTCCTCCATATTCTCTGCCACAGGCTCAGGAAACAACTGTAACTGCTTTTTCAGAAAACATTTCAATACTGCATCATCAAATTCATGCATAATCTCGACCTCCTCATGTAATGATTCTATGCAAAATGTGTTCCTGTCTTCATCATATGCACTCTACAGTACATAGTCAAGTAATTCCGGCGGATTTTTTATAATTGCATCCGCATGGTTTTCTTCCAGTTCCTTGCGGTCCCGAAATCCCCAAAGGGCTCCTACCGTAAATGCCCCCGCACTCTTTCCGGTCTGCATATCTGTGCAGGTATCACCAAGGTATGCCACCTCATCTATGGAAAGACTCAGTTCTTGTAAAATACAGAACACTCCTGCAGGGCTGGGTTTCCGCTCCACCTCCGGTTTTTGGCCATGGACGACATCAAAATAGCCTTTGCCAAACAAGGTCTCAATCACATCTACCGTCTCCGCATGGGGCTTGTTTGACAAAACCGCAAGTTTTACTCCCGCCTCCTTTAACGCTGCCAGTAACTCCCGGATACCGTCATATGGTTTTACATTATACATGCAGTTTTCCGCAAATATTCCTTTGTATGCGGCAAATGCCACATCAAAATTTTCCAGTTTTTCATCCCCCCGGCCAAGCAGACATTTTTCAATAAGTCTGGCTGCGCCCTCTCCCACAAAACACTTATAATCATCCTTTTCGTAAGGTGCCATGCCACACACTGCAATGGCAGCATCCGCCGAGTATTTAATGGAATCCAGGGTATCGGTCAATGTGCCGTCTAAATCAAATATTACTGCCTTTTTCATAATGCCTTTATCTCCCGGGCAAGTCTTGCAACAGGCAGACCTACCACATTATTATAATCTCCGCAAATCTTTTCCACCAAAAGGGCACCATAGCCCTGAATGCCATACGCCCCGGCCTTGTCCATACATTCTAAACGGCTTACATCCTCTTCGGTCCACACATAATCCCATATTTCTTCGTCGGTCATGGCATAAAAGGTCACATCCGTACACTCATGAAAGGTACGGATTACTTCCCTGCCGTTTTTTACTGCGCAAAGGGTCACCCCCGTATAAACCTGATGGGTATTCCCCTGTAGTTCCTTCAGCATGGAAAAGGCATGGTCTGTATCCGAAGGCTTTCCCAGTATCTGCCCTTTATAAGCCACGATGGTATCCGAACCGATTACCAAAAGACCTTCTGTTTTTTCCTGTTTGTCGAAAATGTCCTTTGCCTTCAGCAAGGATAATTCCTCCACCACCTCATAAGGAACAGAGGAAGTTACATTTTCCTCCGCACCACTGGGTATTACTTCAAACTCAAAGCCCAGCTTCCCCAAAAGCTCTCTTCTTCTGGGGGAGGCTGACGCTAATATTACTTTACTCATGATGTGTCTTGGGGATAAACACTCTCCCCTTGCTCTCCTCTTTCTTGTTTTTGCTATACATCATGGCCTCTTCGCAGAACATATCCTGAGCGCAAAGTGCCTCCTTGCCTCTTCTGTCCACCTTTTCATAACTGCCATCCGGCATCAGCATATGTGCCTTCAAGGTATCCCGAAGCTGTACATCTAAAATATGCATCAGTTCCTGCTTCAGACTTTCCTCTTCCACAGGGAACAAAATTTCCACACGGCGCTCTAAATTTCTGGGCATCCAGTCCGCACTTGCACAATACACTTCCTCACTGCCGCCGTTTTCAAAATAGAAAATACGGCTGTGCTCCAGGAAATTACCCACAATTGACCTTACGGTAATATTTTCACTGACACCGGGAATTCCCACTTTCAGACAACAAATACCACGGACAATCAAATCAATCTTAACCCCTGCTGCCGCAGCCTCGTAAAGCCCTACAATAATATCCTGGTCGCACAGGGAGTTCATCTTTGCAATAATACGTCCCCCCTTACCTGCAAGGGCATTTGCCTTTTCCCTGCCAATCAGGTAGAGGAATCTGTCTTTCAACCACAAGGGTGCCAGACTAAGTCTGTTCCAGTGCAGCGGTTCCGAATAACCGGACAGCATATTAAATACCGCCGTTGCATCTTCTCCGATTGCTTCCCTGCATGTCAGCAGACCGATATCCGTATACAGTTTTGCGGTTGCATCATTATAGTTACCGGTTCCCAGATGGACATATCTGCGGATACCATCCTCTTCCCTGCGTACCACCAAAGTAATCTTACTATGGGTTTTCAGGCCAACCAGACCGTAAATAACATGACAGCCTGCCTTTTCCAGTTTTCTCGCCCAAATAATATTGTTTTCTTCATCAAAGCGTGCCTTTAACTCTACCAGAACGGAAACCTGTTTTCCATTTTCCGCAGCCTGTGCAAGTGCCGCAATAATAGGGGAATTACCGCTGACACGGTACAATGTCTGCTTAATCGCCAAAACATCCGGGTCTGCCGCCGCCTGCCGGATAAACTCCACCACAGGTGTAAAGGTCTGGTAGGGGTGATGTAATAATACATCCCCTTTCCGGATTTCCTCAAACAAATCACATCCGGCCGGAAGTGCAGGAACAGGCTGGGGCACATAGGACTTATTCTTAAGATGTTCAAATCCTTCCAGTCCATACATCTTCATAAGGAATGTCAAATCCAAAGGACCGTCAATATTGTATATACCGCTTTCCTCAATAGAAAGTTCTTTGCGGAGCAACTTGAGCAACCGCTTATCCATGCCGTTTTCCACTTCCAGACGGATTGCCTCACCCCACTGTCTCTTTTTAATCTGCTTTTCAATTTCCTTTAAAAGGTCTGCTGCCTCATCCTCGTCGATGGTCAGATCCGCATTTCGCATAATGCGGAAATGATGGGCACAGACAATATCATAATTTAAGAAGAGCTTCTGGATATTACGCTCGATAATCTCTTCCAGCAAAATCACCTTTACGCCTTCCTTGGAAGGAAGCTTTACAATACGGGAAAGCACACTGGGAACCTGTACCGTGGCAAATTCCAGTTCTCCTTTTCCGTCCTTTTTTTGCACCAGTGCACCTATATTCAATGATTTATTGCGGATCAAAGGAAATGGTCTGGAGGAATCCACCGCCATAGGGGTCAATACCGGATACACATTACTGATAAAGTACTTATCTACGAAATTCCCTTCCTCCTCCGTTAGATCCTCATGATTGCGCACTACAACAAGACCGCTCTGTTCCAACAACGGTAGCAGCGAACGGTTATATGTAGAATACTGCTGATTTACCAAAAGATGAATTTCCTTATCCAAAGCCTCCAACTGCTGAACCGGTGTCATACCCGCAATGTCGCACTTTTCATATCCTGCATTTACCATATCCTTTAAAGATGCCACACGGATCATAAAAAACTCATCCAGATTCGATGCAGTGATACTCAAAAACTTCAGCCGTTCAAACAACGGAATGCTCTTATCTCTTGCTTCTCCTAAGATACGATGGTTAAAAAGCAACCAGCTGAGTTCTCTGTTGGTATAAAATTCCGGCTGACTGTATCCTTTCTTTTTTTCTCCCATCTTCTTCTCCTTTTCTACCCTTACTCTTAAAATAACTTCTTCTGTTTGATTACCGGTTTAATATTATATACTTCCTCAAAAAAACGGGACCGGGATGCAAAAAGCCCCTTTTCCAAAGTGATATCTTCCTGGGAATCAATCTGGAAAATAATTTCTCTATCCTTCAGTGTGATTTTTGCATTTTTGAATTTTTGCATATGGCTCCGGTCAAGTCCATTGGCAATGCGAAGGATAGCGGTTAATTTCGCCATAACCAAATATGCCTCTTTATCCAAAGCGGAATTCTTAGATAAATCCTCAAAATAAACAAATTCATCGTGGTTAAACTTTACCACATCCGCCACCAGTTCTCTCTCCGCATGAGAAAGACCAATCATCTCCGTGGACATGATAATGTTATACGAACATTCCCCCAGGTTAATCAGACTGATATATTTTCCACAGTCGTGTAAAATAGCTGCAATCTGCAGATAAAGTCTCTCCCGTTTTCCAAGACCATGTATTTTTTTCATACTGTCAAAAATAGCAAGACTTAAAGTTTCCAGAGTCTCCGCACGCTTTTTGCTTCCCATATAACGTTTACTGATCGTTCTTGCACTGGCGAGAATATCCTTCTCAAAATCATGCTCACAGATCACCATCTTCTTCTGTTCCGCATATTCATAGGCAATACCGTCACACAAGGATACTCCGGGAGCCCAGATCAGCTTCGCTTCCAGCATATCAACGATACAATCCAAGAGCACAGAAGAAATACGGAGCAAGGCTACTGCTTCTTCTGCCATTCCAAGTGCTTTGGCAATATCCATTCTTCCATGATTACGAAGCCGCTTCATAAACGCCTTGTACTCTTCTATTTCAACCAGTCCTGCCTTATCTGTTCCGCTGCCGTGACCGGCAATCCAAGGACTTAAATAATCATCTACAATAATAATGTTTTCTATATTCCGGTCCTTCAAATACATTTTCTTAAATACGGAAATCTGGGCAATCACCATTTCGTCCACCAGTTTCTCCACCTGGGAAGGAGATGCATTCATCGCCTTAAGCCTCTCCTGCAGACGAAGTACACCCAGTTTCAGATTTTGAGTGCTTACCAAAGTGTCCTTATCAAACAGAGACATCTGTATACTGCCCCCGCCAATATCTACAATAACCGTTCCTTTTTCAATAATCCGGTTAAAAATCTCACCTTTGGACGCTATGGACTTATAATCCAAAAATCTTTGTTCTGAATTACTTAGGACATCTATATGGATTCCTGTTCTCTGGGCAATCTGTCCTTTTACAATTGCGCTATTAGACATTTCACGGATAGCGCTTGTTCCGTAGGCTTTATAACCATCCACCTTATAGGACTGCATAATATCCCTGTATTCCTTTAAAACATTACAGAGTTCATCCACTTTTTCAAAGTTCAACTTCCCGGTACTGTAAGTCTCTGTTCCCAAATCAATCTTATGACGGATATGGTCAATTTCTTTCATGCCGTTTTTTCCGGAAAATTCAAATATTTTCATGGCTAATTCATAAGAACCTACATCAATTGCCGCAAAAGTTTTCATTCTACGCTTCCTTTCCCAGTAGATAATCAATAAACTGTTGTGCTGTTCTTCCGGACAATCCACCGTGGCTGATTTCCCACTTATTTGCCTCCAGGAAGAGTTCGTCTTCCGGCATTTTCACACCATGTCGCTCAGCCAACACCTTTACAATGTTCTGGAACTGCTTTTTATCCGGCGCCCCGAAGTAAATGGTTACGCCAAACCGGGCCACAAGGGACAGTTTTTCCGCCACAGTATCTCCCTTATGTAAATCATCCACCCGGTCTTCCTTGTCACTGAACCGTTCTCTTACCAGATGACGGCGGTTTGAGGTGGCATAAATCAGCACATTCTCCGGTTTCTTTTCCAGTCCGCCCTCGATAACCGCTTTTAAATACTTATATTCAATTTCGAAATCCTCAAAACTAAGATCATCCATATAAATAATGAATTTATAGTTACGGTTTTTTATCTGACTGATAACCTCATTTAAATCCTGGAACTGATGCTTATAAATTTCAATAATACGAAGTCCCCTGTCATAATATTCATTTGCGATTCCTTTAATGCTGGAAGATTTTCCGGTTCCCGCATCTCCAAAAAGCAGACAATTGTTTGCCTTTCTTCCCTCCACAAAGGCCTCTGTATTTTCCACCAGTTTTTGTTTTGCAATTTCATATCCAACCAAATCGGATAATTTCACATGAGCGATATTCAAAATGGGTTCAATTTTCACACCCTCCTCGTCATGTACCACACGAAAAGATTTGTGCAAACCAAATTTACCCACACCGTACTCTTTGTAAAACTCTGTCAGAGTATGCTTCATTTCCGCCGGAGTGGTATCCTCGTTAAAACGCTCCGCCAATTCACAGATACGTGCACATATTCTTGTATTGTACACCTTGCTTTCCTGCTGGTTTGTCTCGTAATCTTCCACCAGACTCCACGCCTTAACGCCAAGTTCCTTTGCCATAGGTGCAAAATCATAGTCATAAAATTCTTTAAAAATTTCAATATCATGCAAAGCAGCCTGATTAATAGTGCCGGGAATCTCACCCCGGATTTCACAAGCCTTGCTATAACTGTTCTCATTGTTTACCAGTAAATTAGCCAGGTAGCAATGCCACAGATTTCCGGAAAAACCATAGTTTCCCGCCAAATCGATGAGTTCATGAATACACTCATACAAAAGTGCCGACATGTCTTCTTTATTATAGAATTCATCTTTGTAATGCTCCATGAGCCACGTCATATCATAAAGAAGCTGACCGTCTGCAAGCTCTCTGTATACAATCAATTCCTGTTCTCTCATGTCAAATCCCTCTCTGCTGCTTAGTAATTTCCCAAAATCTTCATATTCCGTGCTTCATCACGCAGTCCGCGAAGCGCATTTTTCACCGCGCCATCAGCCAGATTTCCTTCAAAATCAATAAAGAAACGATACTCCCAGCTACGGTCCGGAATAGGACGGCTTTCAATCTTTGTCATACTAAGATTATTATATATAAAATGGGAAAGCATATGGTAAAGGGAACCGCTCTTGTGGGGCACTTCCAGACAAATACTGATTTTCTTTGCATCCTTACGGAAAATTTTCTGGTTTGTAACTATAATAAATCTGGTGGAATTATCTTCCTCCTGGTTTACCCCTCTTTCCAGCACTTCCAAGCCATACAGTTTTGCCGCATACTCACTGGCAATAGCAGCCTGAGTTTTGTCCTCATCCTCTGCCACCTTTTTCGCCGCAAAAGCATTATTCTGCATATTGATCTGCTGCCAGTCGTGATTGCTTAAGTATCTGGCTGACTGCATCAGAGACTGGGCATGGGAATACACCCTTTTAATATCTTCTTTCTTCGTACCCGGAACCCCCATCAGACAATGCTCTATTTTGATGACCTGTTCCCCTACTATGTAATTTTCATATTCTACCAGTAAATCATAAATCTCGTTCACAACACCTGCTGTAGAGTTTTCAATGGGAAGCACTGCAAAATCCGCACTTCCTTCATCAATGGCACTCATAGCATCACGGAAAGAATCTACATGAAAGGCATTTACCTCATCCCCGAAATACTGCATCATCGCCGCCTGGGAATAAGCCCCGGGAGCTCCCTGGAACACCACCCGGGCTTTCTTTGTATCCAGCTCTTCCATACCGATAAAAGGAAGTTTTCCCTCACAGCCGTTCTGGGCAAGAAGCTGATACTGCAGTTTTCTGCTCATAGACATAATCTGTTCAAACAGTTCTTCTATTCCATGGGCATTAAACTCATTGTGGGTCATGGAACGGACCTTCTCTAATTTCT
Organism: Lachnospiraceae bacterium; assembly: GCA_045589155.1. GTDB lineage: Bacteria > Bacillota > Clostridia > Lachnospirales > Lachnospiraceae > Acetatifactor. The sequence goes on along the minus strand of JAZNGC010000020.1, from coordinate 5,228 downwards.
CCTGTTCTCTCTGTTTATCAAATACCTTTTTTCCCACACTGATTTTGTACTCTGCCACACCCTTTGCCACTTCCATACGGCGTTCGTACAACTCCACTATTTGGGAATCTATTTCATCAATTTGTTTTCTAAGTTCTAATAAATCCATTACACTGTCCTCGCTGAAATTGCTTTTATATTATCTTTTATCTTATAACAAATCCCCCTTGATAGCAAGACTTCCAAAAGTTATAATATAGGAAAAGCTTTGTAAAAATTTCACAATTTAATTCAGGAGAAAAATGGTATGACCAAACGGCTCAAAATATTTTTAGTCAGCGCAATATTAATTATAATCTTAATCATTTTAGGTATTGTTTCCTTTTTAAGCGACCGCATCAAATTGAGCCCAGAAGGTACAGTGGGAAACACCCCCGGAAATATGAATAACGGTGGTTATTTTTGTGAAGCAAACGGAAAAGTATACTTTTCCAATGCATACGATAACGGAACTCTCTACTGCATGAATCCGGATGGCTCCGAGGTTAAAAAACTTCTCCCCACAAAAATGAAATATATCTGTAACGATGAAAATTATCTTTATTATTATCAGTTATCCTCCTCAGGACAAGCCGGTCTGGGATACATCAGAAGTACATACGGCATCTACCGTTCCAACTTTAAGGCAAAAAAAATCGAATGTTTGACCAGAGATACCGTCTTTGATATGCAGCTTATAAACAATCATGTCTATTACACCACAACCGGAGAAGGCACTCCCCAATTCCGCAAGGTGAAAATTGATAAATCAGATAATAAATTACTGGATTTCCAGGCGATCAACCCTTCTGGCGCTGCAAACGGCGTCATATATTATAACGGACTGGAAACCAATCATTATCTTTACAGCCTGGATCCTTCCACTGACAGTTCTAATATTGTATGGAGAGGCAACATATGGGATCCTGTTTATGACAACGGCTATATCTATTATATGGATGTGGAAAACAATTACCGTCTGTGCCGCTACTCTTTGGCCACAGAACAGGTGGAAATCTTAACCCATGACCGGATTGATTGTTATAATGTTGGCGGAGGATATATTTATTATCAGGCCAACTCCGAAAAAAAACCGGCACTGAAAAAAATGAATGTAGATGGCAGCAATGTGGAAACTGTAATGGAAGGCAACTATACAGACATCAATATGACCTCCCGATACGTTTACTTCAGAATGTTTGATACCGAAACTCCTATTTACCAGGTTCCAATAGGCTCCGCCACCGCTTCTACCTTTGACGCAGCTCTTGCGGCAGCCATGGAGGCTTTAAACAAAGCAAAATAATATAATGAAGTTTTTCCCGATGTGCCTGTTACCAGGCACATCGTTTTTTCTTTCCGGCCTATCTTCCCCGCTTTTCTTTTCACTTATTTTTCCATTCCATATTGACATACACTTTATATTATGGTTATATATACATATGAACACTTATTCATATATTCATCAAACAGAGAGGCATATCATATGAGCGAAACACACGAACATAAACATCATCATGAACACAATGAGCACTGCTGCCACGAACATGAACATCATGAGCACGGTGAGCACTGTTGCCACGAGCATGAACATCATCACGAACATAAAGATACACATGAACCGGAAACCCAAAGCACCAAGCACCGCTACATCTTAGAAAATTTAGGCTGTGCCAACTGTGCTGCAAAAATGGAGAAAAAAATCAACGAACTGCCGGGGGTGGAGTTCGCCTCCATCACTTTTACAACTAAGCAGCTCTGTATCGCGACAGACAATGCGGATACATTACTTCCACTGATTCAGGAAATCTGTTCTTCCATCGAATCGGAGGTTATGGTAAAACCACTTGTAAAACGTCCCGTTGCGGATGCTCATTCTCATCATGATGCAGCGCATAATGACTCCCATGAGAAAAAAGATTTAATCTGTATTATTGCAGGTGCCCTTTTCTTTATACTTGGACTTATACTGGAAACACATTTCCCTACTTTGTCTATTCTTTCCTTTGTTTTGGCATATGTCATGCTGGGCATGGAAATTGTATGGACTGCCCTTAAAAATATTGTCAAAGGAAATGTATTCGACGAGAACTTTTTAATGAGTCTTGCCACCATAGGTGCCTTTGCCATTGCACAATATGAAGAGGCGGTTGGCGTTATGCTTTTCTACCGCGTGGGCGAATGGTTTGAACACAAGGCCGTAAGCCGCAGCCGCAGTCAGATTATGGATGCCCTTGACCTTCGTCCGGAATCTGTTATACGTCTTCACGGAGAGGAAACGGAAAACATCCCCTCAGAAGAAGCTCAGATCGGTGATATTTTGCTGGTGCGCCCCGGTGACCGTATTCCCTTGGATGCAACTGTTGTGGATGGGGAAAGCCGGATCGACACCTCCCCTGTGACAGGGGAACCGGTTCCCGTAAAAGTAATTCCCGGAAGCAGTGTAATCTCCGGTTGTGTCAACACTTCCGGCGTCATCAAAATAAAGGTGGATAAGGTATTAGAAGAATCCTTTGTTTCCCGGATTTTAGACTCCGTGGAAAATGCTGCGGCAAGCAAGCCAAAGATTGACCGTTTTATCACCCGTTTTGCAAGAGTGTATACCCCTATCGTAGTCCTGGTAGCTCTGGCTACTGCCATTCTCCCCTCTCTCATTACCGGCGAATGGGAAAAATGGCTCTATACTGCACTTACCTTTTTGGTTATCAGTTGTCCCTGCGCTTTGGTTTTAAGCGTTCCCCTTGCCTTTTTCTCCGGCATTGGCGCAGGCTCCAAGCAGAAGATTTTATTTAAAGGCGGCGTTTCTATGGAAGCCCTGAAAAACATCCGCGCCGTTGTTATGGATAAAACCGGAACCATTACAAAAGGAAACTTTGTTTTACAGGAAATTTGCCCTGTGGCGGAAGGCCAAGTGAATTTATCCGAAAATGAACTGCTCTCTCTTGCCGCCTCCTGCGAAAGTGCATCTACTCATCCAATCGCAGCAAGTATTATTATAGCGGCAGATAATCGTAACATCTCTCGGGAAACACCTTCTTCCATAGAAGAAATTTCCGGACATGGTATTAAAGCCGTTGTTTCTGCAGGAACAGTTCTCTGCGGAAATGCCGAATTACTGAAAGATTATAAGGTCGATATCAGTGCATACACCCCCTCTTCCTATGGAACAGAAGTTTTACTGGCACTGAACAACAACTATGTAGGTTCCCTTATCATTTCCGATACCTTAAAGGACGATGCCGTTTCTGCAATTGAGACACTAAAAGGTATGAAAATAACCACGGCAATGCTGACCGGTGACTCCAAGGCAAGCGCCAAAGAAGTTGCTTCCCGCATCGGAATCGAGGAGGTACACGCCCAGCTTCTCCCCCAGGAGAAATTAAGTCATCTTAAAGAAATCCGCGCTTCCCATGGAAGTGTCATGTTTGTAGGCGATGGAATTAATGACGCCCCCGTACTTGCCGGTGCTGACGTAGGTGCCGCTATGGGTAGCGGTGCAGACGCTGCCATCGAAGCAGCCGATGTTGTATTTATGACTTCCGATATGGAAGCCATTCCAAAAGCTATCCGGATTGCCAAAGAAACCGGTGCGATTGCCATGCAGAATGTTGTTTTTGCTTTGGTTATTAAAGCTGCCGTTATGGTTCTGGGACTTCTTGGTTACGCCTCCATGTGGTTTGCGGTTTTTGCGGACAGTGGTGTTGCCATGCTGTGTGTACTGAACTCTATCCGGGTATTATATAAGAAACGAAAGTAACCTAACCGGTTAAAATATGTGGATTAAAAAGAACCGGCACTATTGCCCAACTGCAATAATGCCGGTTTTCATTTTTCTTATTATTTGGTTTTCTGAAACAAATCCGAAAAACGGAATTTAGTATTTTTCAAGGGAAACATTTTATTTTGAATTTTCTTTGCCTCCTTGGAAAAGGTAACCGTATGTAACATTTTTTCAGCCGGAATTGCTCTTACTTCCAAAGGCTCCACCGGCTCCTCTGATACCCATTGCCATTCATCAATTTTCCGGAAAGTATCTGACTTAACCCGGTACACATATCCATCTCTGTTTGGATCCACAAATCCATATTCCACATGGGTTTTTCCTGCATCACAGGTGAATTTTTTCTTTCCGCCGGGTTCATCAGGGTACCACCTAATGGGCAAAGCAAAGGGAATCACTTCCCGCATGCTCTCGGCTGCATAAATGGCAGTCAAGGACTCTATTTCACATTCTCCATTGGCTTTCCTGGGTTCAAGACGATCAAATTTCATGGTTGAGCCATGGAATAGGTACATTGGTTTATGACCCTCTGCAATTTTTTGTTCCGCAATGGTTCTTACCTTCGCACACCATTTTGCCGTAGCGGGAATATCCGCACACAGTTCCATTACAATAGCGTCCCCTTCGGCCAGTGCTCCCTCATACTGAGACTTGGACAGTTCTCCGCTTTCATAAGCAGCGTCCAGTTCTTCTCTGTCGTCTACTTTTATATCGCCCTCAGGAGAGAAAATCACATCCAGGTACTTGTCAACATAGACTGCCATTCCGTCCTCTTCAAACTCTATGTTTTCAATAACATCCACATACCATATGGAAGGACACCGTGCTTCCCTGGCCCAAGAGGGATAATTCTTACGCTTTTTGTCCACGTTACCATTCGGAAAATATTTTACGGTTATTACTCTGTTCTTACCATCCGGAATCAATTGCATCCAAGTCATCCCTTGTCCGCAAACTGCCACTCTTCCGGCACTTGGCATCGCCCAATACTGGGTTTCCCCTTCTACTATTTTAATCAGGCATACAAGCCCGTGAAACTCGTCACAGTCCACCCGTATCTGATAATAGGGGAAAAATTGGAATCCCCATCCGTCTCTGTTTAATCGTTTCTTTTTCATAATATACCTTGTTCCATACAATCTATTTATTCTGACCCGGTTTCCAGGGCGGCGGACACAGTAACGTTGTTTTCCCGATGTCCGGCAACACATCATAAATGGAACATCCCATTTTGCTTTCGAAATACTCCTTATTCTGAAATGTCACTTCCCATCCCTGTATGTAGGTTTCCATGATGCCATATCTTCTTGTCACATCTACAAATCGCTTCTCTAAAATAACAAAACCATAATCTGTGGCAAGGGCATCGCAAATCTGAATCAGCTTATCATAATCATCTGCCTGACAGTTTAATATATATTCTTTTATT
>JAZNGC010000019.1:0-17600 GCA_045589155.1 Lachnospiraceae bacterium | reverse complement strand
CGGTTATTATGCCCAGGTTATCGGAGAGCAGGAAATGCCACCCACAAAGCGTGTGATTGACTATATACGGGATGTGGCGGAATTTATAGAGACGGACGAAGGAAAAGTGTCTGCAGCCAAAATGCTGGAGAGATTTTTGTTTGAAGGAGAAGAACAATATGGTCTGATTGGTAAACTTTCCGGTGGGGAAAAACGCAGACTGAATTTGTTAAAGGTGCTCATGGGGGCACCCAATGTGCTGATTTTGGACGAGCCGACCAATGATTTGGATATTGCAACTCTTACGATTTTAGAGGACTACTTGGATCATTTTAATGGGATTGTAATCGTGGTTTCCCATGACCGTTATTTCTTAGACCGGACGGTGAGAAGAATATTTGCTTTTGAAGGGCAGGGGAAGGTTACCCAATACGAGGGCGGCTATACCGATTATTCCCTACGGAAGTTGTGGGAAAAGGAAGCAGCGGCAGACAGTGATGAGGCTGCGGGAAAAGGAAACGTGAATGGTAAAACGGAAAAGCGGGCTGCGGATTCGGTGGCAACCTGGAAGGATAACCGGGTAAAGAAACTGAAATTTACCTACCAGGAACAAAAGGATTATGAGACCATTGAAAGTGAGATAGCTACACTGGAAGAGAAGTGTGAAAAGCTGGATGCGGAAATATTAAAGAATGCAAGCAATTCAGCTAAGCTTTCAGAACTCTATAAAGAAAAGGAAGAACTGGAACAAAAGCTGGAAGAAAAAATGGACCGCTGGATGTATCTGGAGGACTTAGCAGCCCGGATTGAACAAAGTAAGTAATAAAAAATGTCGCCATTCGGCGACATTTTTTATTTTATAAGAACGGATGTCCATTTTTATGATTCGATATCTTCACTTGCTGCAACTGCGGCGGAGGCAGCTGAAACTACTGCAACAATAACAGCTACTACAATAATAAGAAGTCCCCCTGCTAATAAAATAAACATATTTAAACTCTCCTTTTGAGTGATATTTCTTTTTGTATTATATCCCTTTTTCTAAAAAATCTCAATAGAACTTTACAGGGATTTGTTCTAAAACAGAATTTATTTCATAAGATGTAACGATACTCCATTTAAGGAGCTGGGTATGAAAGAAAAAATAAACAATATTTTAGACTGCCTCATTGAGGAACACAGAATTGAACAAAACCTATTTCCCGGTGACAGACTGCGAAAGGTAGTCAAGCCGGGATTTTTATTGCTGGCATTGGTGGTTCTGCTGGTGGGTGCGGTTACCATTATTCCGGCAGCCGTTACTACAAGTGGTGGTGCAGGCGGACGTGAACTTCCTATTTATTGCGTGGAGACCAAGGAAAAGAAAATCGCCCTTTCTTTTGATGCGGCGTGGGGGAATGAAGATACAGGGAAAATTTTGGAAATATTAAAGAAACATGACGTAAAGGTGACTTTTTTTATGACCGGTGGTTGGGTGGAAAACTATCCCGATGATGTAAAGGCTATTTTAGCAGAAGGGCACGACCTTGGGAACCACAGTGAGAATCATAAGCATATGACAGAGATTTCTGATGCAGAAAAGAAGGAAGAACTGATGAAGGTACATAATAAGGTAAAGGAACTGACCGGATATGATATGTGTTTGTTCCGTCCGCCCTATGGGGATTATAATAATGCGGTAGTAAAGAGTGCGAAGGATTGTGGGTATTACACCATTCAGTGGGATGTTGACAGCTTGGACTGGAAGGATTATGGCGTGGATTCCATCATAAAAACTGTTACCCAGCATAAGCATCTGGGCAACGGTTCCATTATTCTTTGTCATAATGGTGCAAAATACACGGCGGAGGCTTTGGATAAGATGATTACAACTTTAAAAGAGGCAGGATATGAATTGGTTCCCATTTCAGAATTGATTATCAGGGAAAATTATCATATGGATCATGAGGGAAGGCAATGTTTGAATGAATGAGTAGAATAGACATTATTTGAATGGAAAAGGATGAGGATGATAATGCTGATTAAAAAATAGCAAAAACCGGAATATAGTATAGGGTTTTAAAGCACTGAATATAGGAGAATTACTCGCAAATAGCCTTTTTAGTGTTTGTTTGCGAGTAAAATGCCGAGTTGAGTACATTAAAAACCATAATATTTACTCGCAAATAGAGAAAAATCAGTTCTTCTGCGAGTAATTTTGATGAATTAAGCCTTTTATATGACTTATTCTATCCCGACAACTCCCAATTTATATAACAAAAAATGTCAACGTCCTGTTTTTGTTGAGCAACAACTTCAGCTTTATAGTTCGCCCCTATGTTCGCACGTCTCTGTAAGGTTGACAGAAGTACAATATAAAGTTATATTTTTTATATGAAATAAGGATAAAGTTTTAGCACTGTCCGGCAGGGGCTGACCGGCGGATATGCGGCTAAATTTGTAAGATACAGGGAGAGAAAACATGGAGTGGTTTAACAGGATAAACACCAAAGAAAATCGGGAAAAGTCCGTAGTATATTTTTTGATTTTTCTGTTGGTTTTACAGGGCTTGGGAATCTTTTTGATTAATCTGTTGCAGACAGAAAAATATTTATTCATGGATAATACATTGGCTATCCGTCATGGTATAGAGATGTGGAGAAATGGGATCTTTTTAAAAGATTTTAATTATTTTTCTACTATGGAAATCGATAATGCGGCTTTTTTTGCGGTGCCCTTGTATCTGCTTACGGGGAATCTGGGTCTCTCCTTAGGAATTGTACATTTGTTGTTGTATATTTTATGTGCATATCTCATTTTATGTCTGTTCCGGAATGCAGGATATGATAAAAAATATGGATTCTTGGCAATCTTTTTGCTTTTCACTCCGTACATGATACACGGTTTGGATTGGGCAAATATGATGTTTGTCACCGTAGGACAATACGAGTTTCGAGTGATCGTGTTGATTTCCATAGCGAATTTACTTTTGCTGGCATTGAACGCAAAAACAGATATAAAAAAGCTGTTACCATTATTGATTTTCAATTTCCTGTTATGCTTTTGGACCTCTTTGTCCTGTGGAAATTATGTTATTTTAATGATCGTATTGCCTTTTTGCCTGTTTTATGTTTTCATTAACTGTATTTTGGAAAAAATTATTTTCAACAAATATATCTTAGTGGTTTTTGTCAGTACCGTTTTAGCATGCGTGCTTGCACTTGCGCTCCGCAGTCATGAAATAGGTGAAACCAGCAGGAGCAGTCTGGCACTTCTTACAGCAGATACCTTTTCGGCGAATTTGTTAAATTGTATTACCGGATTTTTCATGCTGTTTGGCGGACTGACGCAGGAACCCTATGTTCCCATTTTTACTGTGCCTGCTATTCTGCGGATTATTAAATTCGTGTTTATTTCAGCTTGTCTTGTTATCACATATATGAAGTTGAAAAAACTGAAAAGCACAGACTATTTCCACTATATGTTTATCTTTGTGGCAATCGTCAATCTGGCAGTAATGATTTTGGCCTTTACAAGATATGGTGCGATTATCTTTGAATACCGTTACCACATTGTGTGGGGTGCTATGCTGTTGCTGGTGACCGTCGCTTCTGTGGAAGTGATAAAATATGAACGGCTGAAGAATATGGTTTTATTGGCATTGCTTTCCATGGCGGTACTAATTAATCTCAGTGTGTTTAAAACTGTTTTTGAGGAAAATCATGAAACGGATTTTGAAGAAGAAATTATCCGTATGGCTGACGAAGCAGATCTGAATACAATTTACGTATACAATATGCCGGATGAGGCTGCGGCTATCAGGGTACTTGATGTAGACAAGAACTGTATGAGTGTGACCTATGTGGTGGATTATGTATATACCAGTTCGGAAAACTATTTTGAATATTACTATGACTACTATGATTATGAAGAAAATCATCTTTTTGTTTGCCCGCCGGAACTGTTGGAACCCTTGCCGGAGGAAATCAGGGAGTGTTATGTAGAAATCGGTATGCTGGATAATTGTTGTGTATATATCGGTTTTGAAAATCCTTGGATACAGTAATATTCATCGACAGAAGATTGAAAGCATAGAAAAAGAGAAATAATTGTGATATAATAAATGGCAATTATTTTTCAGCCCTCTCTTTGGAGGGGATAAAGGAGAGTACATGAATATTAATGGTAAGAGTTTACCTGAAGATAAAACTCAGATCATCTTTTTAGAACCTGTGTTTAAACAGATGATTTGGGGCGGAAACAGATTAAAGACAGAGTGGAATTATAATATTCCCGGTGAAGATACCGGTGAGTGCTGGGCAGTCAGTGCACATCCAAGCGGTGATTGCAAAGTGACAAGGGGAGCCTATGCGGGAAAACATCTGTCCTGGTTATGGACGGAAATGCCGGAACTTTTTGATAATGCAGATGAAAACGGAAATCTTAAGGAAGAAAGTTTCCCCTTATTGGTAAAGATTTTGGATGCGAAGACAGATTTGTCCATTCAAGTGCATCCGGATGATGCCTACGCAAAAAAATATGAGAATGGCTCCATTGGCAAGAGTGAATGTTGGTATGTTCTCGATTGTCCGGAGGATGCCACCTTGGTAATCGGACACGAAGCAAAAGACAGAGACGAGATGGAATGTATGGTTCGCGGCGCAAAATGGAGTGAATTTTTGCGAGAGGTTCCTATAAAAAAAGGAGATTTTATACAGTTGAATCCGGGAACATTGCATACCATCAAAAGTGGGTTCATGCTTTTGGAAACCCAGCAGAACAGTGATATCACATACCGGGTATATGATTATGACCGTCTCAGCAATGGAAAACCCAGGGAACTGCATTTAGAGCAAAGCCTGGCGGTTATGAAAGTGCCTGCGACTCCTGTGGAGGAGTGTGTGTTCCATCCGGAAGCATGTCCGGAGAATGAAATGCAGATTCTGATAGAAAACCGTTATTATAAGGTAAGCCGTATGGAAGTAAAGGGAGAGGCAAGATGGATGCAGAAGGAAGCCTTCCTCATTGTGACGGTGCTGCAAGGTGCAGGCCGGATTAACGGTGCTGAGGTAAAAAAAGGTGAGCATTTTATTTTGCCCGCCGGTTTTGGAGAAGTGATTGCAGAGGGAGAAATGGAACTCTTTATGTCCACGAAAGGCAGAGGGTAAGAGATATGGTTACGATCAGTCTGTGCATGATTGTAAAAAACGAGGAAAAGATTTTGGCCAGATGTTTGGACAGTATCTGTGATTTGATGGATGAAATTATAATCGTAGATACGGGTTCCACAGATAAGACCAAGGAAATTGCAGCCCGCTATACGGATAAGATTTATGATTTCGAATGGATTCATGATTTTTCTGCAGCAAGAAATTTTGCCTTTTCCAAGGCCACAAAGGAATACATTTATTCTGCTGATGCAGATGAAGTGGTAAGTCCGGAAAACTTTGAAAAATTTCTTGAATTAAAGAAGAATCTTCTTCCGGAAATTGAAATTGTACAGATGAAGTACGGAAATCAATTGTCCTATAATACGGTTTACAATTTCGACGAGGAATACAGGCCAAAGCTTTTTAGAAGGCTGCGTGAGTTTGTGTGGGAGGAGCCCATACATGAGACCATCCGTACCTCGCCGGTGGTTTTTGACAGTGATATTGTGATTACCCATTTGCCGGAAAATCTTCATGCAGGCCGGGATTTGGCGGCTTTCCGGAGAATGTGGGAAAAGGAACAGTTTATTTCTAAGAGGCTGCATGAAATGTATGCCAAGGAGCTTTTTATCGCCGGAACGCCGGAGGATTTTTCCGGGGCGGCAGAGTTTTTTGAGTGCTCTGCAAATGATGTGGAAAGAAGCGGAGATGAAGTGATACAGGCTTGTCTTGTGGTGGCAAAGGCGGCAAGACTTGCAGGAGATGATTTGAAGTTTTTTAAACATATTATGAAAGTGATTGCAGGAGGCGAATGTTCCGAAGGTTGTTTTGAACTGGGAGAATTTTATTTTGGTAAAAAGGATTTTGGCGAGGCGGCTATGTGGTTTTATAATGCCCGCTATGAGACAAGTCCTATTTTAAACATCCGTTACGGAGAGGAACTGGCACTGGAGAAACTTATTTTATGTTATGAGAAGCTGGGGGACGAAGCCCAGGCACTTTTATACAGACAGGAACTGGAAAAGACAAATTAACAAAATTTTCGGGGGATATTCTTGTGAAAAGATGACAATATACTTTTGCTCCCGGAAATGCTATGATAGCCATACTACTTCCTGAATTGAATGAAACGTTTGAGACATCTGCTTATGGCAGAGAGTTTGTCATGAGCGAATTCATTCAGTTCGGGAGGTTTTTTTATGTTCAAATTTTTCAACAAAACAAAATTAATTTTAGCTGTTGCAGTTGGTGGATTTTTGTGTCTGTTTCAGGCCCTACAGATTTTGGCGGCGGAAGGAGAAACAGGGCATGTCCATAGCGGTGACAGTATAAACGGCGGAGGGTGCTATAGCGTCTATGTACCCCATGAGCACAGTGGAACCGGTGAAAACGGGGGCGGATGTTATACGAAGAAGATTTGTCATGTGCACGACGGGGACCGTTCCGTTAAGGGAGGGTGTTATACCGTTCCTGTTTATCACCAGCATACCGGTAGCCCGGAAAAGGGGAATGGCTGTTATAATGTGCCTGTTTATCATGTGCATAGCGGAAACGGAAACAATGGCGGGGACTGTTATGGCACTCCCCTTTATCACAACCATAGTGGGAATATGCTTGCCGGGGGCGGATGCTACGGTACGCCGGTTTATCATAGCCATGAAGGGGATGTGACCACGGGGACCGGATGTTATACCAAGGAAATCTTTCATACCCATTCGGGAACAGAAACGGCAAAAGGCGGATGTTATACGGCCCCCATTTTCCATGTCCACACAGGAAGCCAAAATGAGGGAGGCGGCTGTTATAATCTACCCGTTTTTCATACGCATACAGGGACGGAAAAAAACGGGGGCGGCTGTTACGGTGCCCCCGTGTATCACAGTCACACGGGGGATGGCAGCGGTGGTGGCGGTTGCTACACAAGCCCCATTTACCATGTACATGCCGGGAAAGCGGGACAGACGGTGGCAAATGGTTGTTATACAACGGCTACAACGGTTTGGCGGGAAAGAGCATGCGGATATTATGTTGACAATGGAGATGGTTACTGGTCCTGCACAAACTGTACTTCGAGAATAGAGGCAGCTTATGTGCCTTACAATAAAATGCATAATCCGTACTATCAGATTACAATTTATGAGCCCGGCTGCGGAAAGACGGAAAATACCATAGAAGTATATGAGCTTAGCTGCGGGAAAACAACGGAAATGATAGAAGCATATGAACTTTCCTGCGGGAAGACGCTATCCACCATTGAGGGATATGTGACCGGGTGTGGAAAGACAACGGATACCGTGGAAAAATACGGGCTTAGTTGCGACATGACACCAAGTACCGTGATTGGGTATGAAGCAGGCTGCGGAAAGACGGAAAAAACCATTGAGAGTTATAAACTCAGTTGCGGGAAAACAACCGTTACAATCGTAGGCTACCGGTTAGATTGCGGGAAGGACCATGAGACGATTGAATATTACCAACCGGGATGCAAAATGACGGAACAGACGATTCTGGAATTTGCAACCGGGTGTGGGAAGACCGCAGAGACAGTTGAAAGATATGAGTTGTCCTGCAGTGAGGTGGGAACCTTTGTAACAGGCTGCGGCATGGAAGAAGGGGAGGTACAGGCGGTGGTAAAACAGCCTGTAAAGGTGCCGGTGCAGACAACAGAAAGTGAAAGCGTACCGCCTGAGGCGGAAGAAACGGCTGAGCCGGAACCGGAAAGCAAAGTGCAGGAGGAGTTTGGACAGATTATCATAGAAGAGGGATATCCGGAACCGGTACTTGGGGAAAAGGAAGAGCAACAGGTACAGGTTTTAACGCCTGATGTTAAGGAATTTTATGAACCGGAACCGGATAATTCGTTCCCACTGCCTGACAGTGACATACCGGATAGAGAGGTGCCGGTTGAACTTTTGGCAGTGGTGGGAAGTCTGATTCTCTTAGCGGGTTTTGTGCTTGCCCTGTTCCGGAACAGTGTAGCCATTTATTGTTACGACGAAGACAAGCGGTATTGTCCCCTTGGAAGATTGTTGGTGAGAAAACATCCGGTGGGGTATTTGGTTAAAATACCGGATGCGAAACTGGAGGCCGGTACAACCGGAAGATATCGGATCGGCATAAAGGGATTTATGCTGAAACACATGAACACCAAGCTTTTAGTGATAGAAATGAGAGGAGAAAAACTCCGGTTCGCACTGGAAGAATATGTAGACTTTACCCTATAGACGTGATAAAATGTCATATTGAGATAAAAGGCAGAAAATGGAGGTAATACCATGGAATGGAGACAGAATATCAGACGAGTAGAGCCCTATATTCCGGGAGAACAACCAAATAAACCCGGCATGGTGAAATTAAATACAAATGAGTGTCCTTACCCCCCTGCACCGGGTGTGGCAGCTAAGGCAAAGGAATTTGCCAGTGACAATCTGAGATTGTATCCCGATTCGGAGTGTAAGATGTTGGTAGATGCTCTTGCAAAGTACTATGGAGTAAAATCAGAGCAGGTTTTTGTGGGAGTAGGTTCCGATGATGTACTTGCCATGTGCTTTATGACATTTTTTAACTCAACGAAACCCATCCTGTTTCCGGATGTGACATATTCTTTTTATGATGTGTGGGCAGAACTTTACAGAATCCCTTATAAAACCTGTGCGTTGGATGAAAATATGTGCATTGTTCCGGAGGATTATAAGCAGCCAAACGGTGGTATTATTTTCCCGAATCCAAACGCCCCTACAGGTGTGCTGGAATCCCTTTCTGTGATTGAGGAAATTTTGCAGGCAAATAAAGATTCCATTGTGATTGTGGACGAAGCCTACATAGACTTTGGCGGAGAAAGCTGCCTGCCTCTGATTGAAAAATATGATAATCTGCTGGTGGTACAGACCTTTTCTAAGTCAAGAGCAATGGCGGGATGCCGTATTGGCTTTGCCATAGGTAATGCAGAACTGATTAAATATTTGAGTGACGTAAAGTTCTCTTTTAACTCGTATACCATGAATATGCCTTCCTTAGAGCTGGGTGTGGAGGCGATAAAGGACGATGCGTATTTTAAAGATACGGTTACAAATATTATAAATACAAGAGAACGTGTAAAGAAAGAACTGGCAGAATTGGGCTTTCATTTTCCGGATTCTATGGCTAACTTTATTTTTGCTTCACATGAAAAAGTGCCCGCAGAGGATATTTATAAGGCGCTGAGGGAAAATAATATTTATGTCCGTCATTGGAATAAACCCCGCATCGATAATTCCTTGCGTATCTCTATCGGTACAGATGAAGAAATGGACAAGTTGATTGGATTTCTAAAGGATTATTTAAAATAGGAGATATAAAATGATTAAGAATATTTTAAAGGGCGCGGTAATCGGTATTGCAAATATTATTCCCGGAGTAAGCGGCGGCACTATGATGGTTGCCATGGGAATCTACGATAAGTTAATACATTGTATTACTCATTTGTTTAAGGAATTTAAGCAGAATCTTATGTTCCTGTTCCCCATTGTACTGGGTATGGGTATATCATTGGTGGCAAGTGCCTTTGGATTGGAATATCTGTTCCAGAACTATCCCCTTCCCACAAATATGACTTTTATCGGTCTGATTTTAGGTGGCCTTCCTGCTATCGGTAAAAAGGTGAAAGGCAATAAGGTAAATGTAGGACATATTGTGGCTTTTGTTGCTTTCTTTGCTATGGTTGTAGGCCTGGCGCTGATTGGAGAGAGCGAAGGTGCAGCTGCAAATCTGACCTTTAATTTTGTAAATATTTTAAAATTGTTCGGCGTAGGAATTATTGCATCTGCAACCATGGTTATTCCCGGTGTCAGCGGCTCTATGGTTTTATTGATAATGGGTTATTATAATCCTATTCTGGAAACAATCAGTGACTTTTTCCGTGCCCTTTTTGCATGGGATTGGAATGGGATTTTAAATGGAATGGGTATTTTGGTTCCTTTCGGTATTGGAGTGGTAGTAGGCATTTTTGCTATTGCCAAGTTGGTTGAAATTATTTTTGCTAAATTCCCTATGTACGCATATTGGGCGATTATCGGTCTGATTGTGGCATCTCCTTTTGCAATTGTGTTAATGAATCTGGCTACATTTACTGCCGTAACACTTTGGGGTGTTGTATTTGGTGTAATCGGCCTTGCGGCAGGATTCTTTGTGGCAATGAAATTAGGTGAATAAATGGAAGCATACAACGATTTTGCCAGGGTTTATGACACCTTCATGGATGAAACTCCATATGAAGAATGGTGTGATTTTCTGGATAAAATGATAAAAGAATATGGTGTTTCCGGAGTAAAATCCGTTGAACAGTCCGGCGCGGAAGGGGAGGATTCGTCCCACGACGGAGAACTTCTGCGTTCAGAGCGGAATCTGGTTTTGGACTTAGGCTGTGGCACGGGAACTCTTACAGAAATGATGGCAGCCAAAGGTTATGACATGGTGGGGATAGATAACTCTCAGGAAATGCTATCCATTGCCATGGAAAAAAGAGAAAAAAACGGTTCGGAGACTCTGTATTTGCTTCAGGACATGCGTGAACTGGAACTTTACAGTACGGTAGGTACGGTAATCAGTGTGTGTGACTCTGTGAATTATCTGTTGGACGAAGAGGACCTTTTGCGGACCTTTCAGTTGGTAAACAACTATCTTTATCCCGGTGGCATTTTTATCTTTGATTTCAATACTGTCTATAAATATGAGCAGGTAATCGGAGATACCACCATTGCGGAAAGCAGAGAGGATTGCAGTTTCATCTGGGAGAATTTCTATGACCCGGAAGGACAGATAAATGAATATGACCTGACTCTCTTTGTACAGGAAGGTGAGGACGGAAACGGTCCGGTGTTCCGTAGATTCCAAGAAAATCATTTCCAGAGGGGATATACCTTAGAGCAAATGATAAACTTGGTTGAGCAGGCTGGATTAAAGGTGGAGCTGTCTTTGGATGCAGATAGTCATAAAGCACCTACTATGGAAAGTGAAAGGATTTATATATTAGCAAGGGAAGTGGAAAAACATGAGTAAGGATTATATAGTGAGAGCTACAGCTGCAAATGCACAAATCCGTGCTTTTGCATGTACCACAAGAGGGATTGCGGAAACCGCAAGAACCATACATGACAGTAGTCCGGTGGTGACGGCGGCGCACGGCAGATTGCTTACGGCAGCAGCCATGATGGGTGTTATGATGAAAGGGGAAAAGGACCTTTTGACCTTGCGTGTGCAGGGAGATGGACTGATGCGCGGCATGACTGTAACAGCAGACAGTGCGGGAAATGTAAAGGGCTATGTGATTGAACCGGTCGTTATTGTACCTCCTAATGAAAAGGGTAAACTGGATGTTTCGGCAGCAGTAGGCCGCGGATATTTGAGTGTGATCAAGGACCTGGGCCTGAAAGAGCCTTATGTGGGTCAGATTGAATTGCAGACCGGGGAAATTGCAGATGACCTTACTTATTACTTTGCAACCTCTGAGCAGGTTCCTTCCTCTGTGGGACTTGGTGTCCTTATGGAAAGAGACAACACGGTAAAACAGGCCGGCGGATTTATTATCCAGCTGATGCCCTTTGCCGAGGATGCTGTAATTGACCGTCTGGAAGAAAATTTGAGTAAGGTAGATTCCGTAACGAAACTTCTGGATGATGGAAAAACACCGGAGCAAATGCTGGAGCTTTTGTTGGAAGGTCTGGATTTGGAAATAGTGGATACCATGCCCACAGCTTATGAATGCAACTGCGATAAAGCAAGAGTGGAAAAGGCCATTGTCAGCATTGGAAAAAAGGATATTAAAGAAATGATTGATGATGGCAAAGAAATAGAAGTGAATTGCCAGTTCTGTGGCAAGAACTATGTCTTTACCGTAGAAGATTTAGAGAAAATGTATAAGAGGGCTTTGCGTTAAAGCCCTCTTAATACATATACATAAAGGAATTTATTCGGCCGGTGAAGTATCTGTCTTATCATTGCCCCAATCTGTAGCTTTTGAAAGAGAGGCTTCAATCGCCTGCAGTAGCACCAGGGAGGTGTATTTACTGTTATCGGTATAGGAAATGCCTTCCAATGACTGTGTTTCATATATTTGTGAAATCAGGGATTCAAAGGTAGGCTGCAGGAGAGGATACATGGTAGTGACTGCTTCATCCAGATTTACAAGCCGGATGGAGTTGATGTTATCTCTATCTACGATTACTTCCACATCTACAGCGTGGTCGCCCAAAACCAAGGCGGTGCTGTAAACACCGGGTATGTATGATGCTTGTGCCGGATTAGAAATGGTATTTTGTGAACCGGAGGAAAGGCTGCTGTTATCCTCGGAAGAACTTTGGCCGGAGCCGTTTTGTTCTGCATCCGGACGAAAGAGGAAAATCAGGAGAAGAATGGCGATGATTCCCAGTCCTATAAAAATCCCGGTTCGGATTAATTCTCTTAAATGGAGTACTACGATTTTGGTTTTGGAGGTCATAGGTGGTCTCCGTAAATTTCTTTTTATATAATCATATGCAAAAAGCAGATGGTTTAGTACCGGAAGCTATGAAGTTTTATGTGCCTGTGATGGCGGGGAGGAGTTTTATGAAATTTACAAAATTACAGGGTTGTGGAAATGACTATGTTTATGTGGATGGCGGAAAGGAAATTATTCCGCAGGAGGAAAAGCCGGATTTGGTCAGACGCTTAAGTGACAGACATTTCGGTATCGGGGGAGATGGTGTAATATTTATCAATCCCTCAACAGAGGCGGATTTTGAAATGGAAATGTACAATGCAGATGGTACCCGTTCCGAGATGTGCGGAAACGGTATCCGATGCGTTGCGAAATTTGTATATGATAAAGGACTGACAGATAAGGAATGTATTACCGTTATCAGCGGCGGTAAGGTGAAAATACTGGATCTGACGGTGGAAAACGGAAAGGTGCAGCGGGTAAAGGTAAATATGGGTGCGCCCGAACTGACCTCGGCAAATGTGCCGGTGGTATCTGAGAATGAGCAGGTCATTGACGAGCCCATTTTGGTTCAGGGAAAAGAATACCGTATGACATGTGTGTCCATGGGAAATCCCCACGCAGTGGTGTATCTGGATGATGTGGCAAACCTGGATATTGAATCCGTTGGCCCTTATTTTGAAAATCATGAGCGTTTTCCCAGAAGAACCAACACGGAATTCGTAAAAGTCCTTGACAGAAATACAGTGGAAATGCGTGTGTGGGAGAGAGGAACCGGTGAGACTCTGGCTTGCGGAACCGGTGCCTGTGCCACAGCGGTTTCTTGTATTTTAAATGGTTTGACAGAAGATAAGGTTACGGTAAAGCTGCTTGGCGGCGATTTGGAAATATATTGGGACCGAAAAGAAAATCTGGTTTACATGACCGGACCTGCAACATATGTATTTGATGGTGAAGTGGAAGTATGAAAAATTTTTTAGGGTATTTAAAGCAATATAAAAAAGAAACTGTTTTAGCCCCTCTCTTTAAAATGTTGGAGGCGTCTTTTGAACTGCTGATTCCCTTGGTGGTGCAGCAGATTGTAGATGTGGGCATTGCAAACGCAGATAAACCTTATGTGGTAAAAATGGTTCTTGTTATGGTGGCACTGGGCCTGATTGGTCTGGTTTGCGCCGTGACTGCCCAGTACTTTTCTGCAAGGGCGGCAGTGGGTGTGGCTACGGGACTTCGTCACAATCTGTTTTCCCATATGCAGTCCCTGTCCTATGCCCAGGCGGATAAAATCGGAACCTCTACCATGATTACCCGTATGACCAGTGATGTCAATCAGGTGCAGAACGGCGTAAATATGGTGCTCAGACTTTTCCTGCGTTCCCCCTTTATCGTGCTGGGAGCTATGGTAATGGCATTTTTGGTAGATGCGAAGTCCGCATGGATTTTTGTGGTGGTAATTCCATTGCTTTCTATTGTGGTGTTTGGAATTATGTTACTGACCATTCCTCTATATAAAAAAGTGCAGGGAGGTCTGGACAGAGTACTTGGTATTACCAGAGGAAATCTGACCGGTGTCCGTGTCATCCGTGCTTTCCATAAAGAGAAAGAAGAAGTGGAGCAGTTCAATGAGAGCAATGAAGAACTGACCCGTTTGCAGCAGTTTGTAGGAAAAATATCTGCGGTAATGAATCCCGTGACTTATGTAGTGGTAAACGGTGGTCTGGTTGCTCTTTTATGGTCCGGTGCATGGCAGGTGGAAGGCGGCATATTAACCCAGGGCGCGGTAATGGCACTGGTAAACTATATGTCCCAGATTTTGGTGGAGCTGGTAAAACTGGCGAATCTGATAGTGCTGGTAAATAAGGCTCTGGCGAGTGGAAACCGTATCACAGCGGTTCTGGAAATGGAATCGGATATGAAGGGCGGAAACTTGGAGGTCGGAGTGACAGGCGGAAAAACAGTAAACGACGGCTCGGACTATGCGGTTGAATTTGACAACATCTCCTTAACCTATCCCGGTGCCGGTGATGAAAGCTTGACTAATATTGATTTGAAAGTAAAGAAGGGACAGACTATCGGTGTCATCGGCGGAACCGGTTCCGGTAAATCTTCCCTGATTAATCTGATCCCCAGATTTTATGATGTGACAAAGGGAAATGTAAAAGTAAATGGTGTTTCCGTGCAGGATTATTCCTTGGAGACACTGCGTGATTTGATTGGTATTGTTCCCCAAAAGGCAGTTCTTTTCAAAGGAACCATACGCGAGAATCTGCTGATGGGCAACGAGAATGCTACAGAAGAGGATATCCGGAAGGCACTTGAAACTTCCCAGTCCGCAGAATTTGTAAACAGTAAGCCGGAGGGACTGGAGACCAAGGTGAGCCAGGGCGGTAAAAACTTATCCGGCGGACAAAGACAGCGTCTTACCATTGCAAGGGCTCTTGTGCGTGAGCCACAAATCCTGATTTTGGATGACAGTGCGTCTGCACTGGATTATGCGACGGATGCGGCACTTCGCAAGTCCATCAGGGAGATGGACAGTGTACCTACCGTGTTTATCGTGTCCCAGAGAGCATCCTCTATTTTGCATGCAGACCAGATTGTGGTTTTGGATGACGGTGAGGTTGCGGGCATCGGCACACACGAAATGCTCCTGAAGACCTGCGAAGTTTATCAGGAAATCTACTATTCTCAATATCCGGACAAACGCCCGGGAGAAGGGGAGGTGTAGAGCATGAAAGAAAAAATAGACAGAAAAGGTCAGTGGATGACCTTGAAAAAAGTATTACATTATATTAGTCACCATGCCTTCTTTTTGATTTGCTCCATTTTATGTGCCACAGTGAGTGTGGTGCTGACTTTGTACATCCCCATTCAGACAGGGCAGGCAATTGACTGCATTTTGGAGCCGGGCAAAGTGGATTTTGTGGAACTGTTTGATATTTTAAAACAGATGGCGGTGGTGATTGCAGCCACTGCAGTAGCCCAGTGGCTTATGACAGTATGCAATAACCGCATTGCTTACCATGTGGTTCGTGATATTAGAAAAGACGCCTTTGAGCGTATCCAGAGTTTACCTTTAAAATATTTGGACGCGCATCCTTACGGCGAGATTGTCAGCCGTATTATTGCGGACGTAGACCAGTTTTCGGATGGTTTGATTTTAGGCTTTACCCAGTTATTTACAGGGGTGATTACCATTCTTGGAACCTTGATATTTATGTTCCGGGAGCACGTGGGAATTACTCTGGTGGTAGTGTGTATTACCCCGGTTAGTTTGTTTGTGGCGGCATTTATTGCCCGCAGAACTTATAAGATGTTTAAATTGCAGTCAGAAACCAGAGGAGAGCAAACCGGTCTTATTGATGAGATGATTGGAAACCAGAAGGTGGTGCAGGCCTTTGGCTACGAGGATAGGGCATTGGAGCGCTTTGACGAAGTAAATGAAAGATTGGCAAAGTACTCATTGAATGCAACCTTTTTCTCTTCCCTGACCAATCCCTGTACCAGATTTGTAAATAGTCTGGTGTATGTGGGCGTTTGTGTTACCGGTGCATTTTATGCAATCAGCGGCGGATTTTCCGTGGGTACGCTGACTTGCTTTTTAAGCTATGCCAATCAGTATACCAAGCCCTTTAATGAAATCTCCAGTGTATTTACGGAGTTTCAAAACGCCCTTGCCTGTGCGGCACGTATCTTTGAATTGATTGAAGAAGAACCCCAGGTACCGGAACCTGAAAATGCGGTAGTGCTGGGCGAAGCAGAAGGCACGGTTGGTCTGGAGCATGTGTATTTTTCTTATGTGCCGGATAGAAAACTGATCGAAGATTTTAATCTGCAGGTGGAACCGGGACAGAGAGTAGCCATAGTAGGACCCACCGGTTGCGGTAAAACAACAGTGATTAATCTGCTCATGCGTTTCTATGATGTAAACAGCGGAAGCATTAAGGTAGATGGAAATGATATCCGGGAGATTACCAGAGAAAGCCTTAGAGAGAATTATGGTATGGTACTGCAGGAGACTTGGTTAAAAGCCGGTACCGTGCGGGAAAATATTGTGATGGGCAAACCGGATGCCACGGATGAAGAAGTGATTGCGGCAGCAAAAGCAGCCCATTCCCACAGCTTCATCAAGAGATTGCCTCAGGGATATGATACGGTGCTGACAGAGGACGGAGAAGGATTGTCCCAAGGACAGAAGCAGCTGCTCTGTATTACCAGAGTTATGCTTTGCCTGCCTCCCATGCTGATTTTGGATGAGGCAACATCCTCCATCGATACCAGAACGGAAATCCGCATCCAGAAGGCGTTCTCCAAGATGATGCAGGGCAGAACCAGCTTTATTATTGCCCACCGACTTTCCACCATTGTGGACGCGGATGTAATACTGGTCATGAAGGACGGAAACATCATCGAACAGGGCCGCCATAATGAGTTGTTGGCGCAAGGCGGATTTTATGCGAATTTGTATAATAGCCAGTTCGCAGGCCGGGATTGATAGGGCTTGTGAAAAGTGCCGGAAAAGTGGTATAAAGAATTATAAAGAGAACAATGAAGTGAGCCGGGTGACTTGTGAATGTCTGCACGGCTCATTGTTGTTGGGGTGGGGAAAAATCATGCCATTTTGCTAATTGTAGTTAGAAAGGCATGAAAAAATGGTACGACATCAAGACGGAAATCATGCCTATGACTGGATATTGGCAAGTTAGGCATGAAAAAAACAATTAAGAGTACAGCGGAAATCATGCCATTATACGTTTTTATGTAGTATAGGCATGAAAAGACAGAAATAAAAATCATGCCTTTGAACAAGATTATAGAAAAATGGCATGAAAAAGCATAAAAAATAATCATGCCTTAGAACGAAATTTGCGGAAAAGGCATGAAAAGACCATGATAAACATGAGTTTTAATCATGCCATTTTGAAGAAATGGTTGTTAATGGCATGATAACAATGGAAAATGGGTTTAATAAGAGGAGAAAAATCACGATGAAGATTTTATATGGTACAACCAACAAAGGAAAATTGCAGGCCATGAAAGCA
>JAZNGC010000018.1:0-78032 GCA_045589155.1 Lachnospiraceae bacterium | reverse complement strand
TTATGAGGAGTTTTGTGAGTTCCATAAAAAACTGTATCATCCTTCCAACAGTTATATCTATCTGTACGGAAATATGGATATGGCAGAGAAACTGGAATACATTGATGAAAACTATTTGTCCAATTTTGAGGCAAGAGAGGTAGATTCCACTGTAGGGATCCAGAAGCCTTTTGACAAAATAAACCTGGTGGAGAAAACCTATCCCATCAATGACGAGGATGATGAAGAAAAGACAGCATATCTGGCTTACAATATGACAGCGGGAGATATTCTGGACAAAGATTTATACATTGCCTTCCAGATTTTGGATTACGCTCTTTGCAGTGCTCCCGGTGCACCCCTTAAAATGGCTTTGGTACAAAAGGGTATCGGTGAGGAAGTGTACAGCTCCTACGACAATTATGTAAGACAGCCGTACTTTTCTATCGTGGCAAAGAATACCTCCGTTTCCAAGAGAGAGGAGTTTGTATCTACCATCAAAGAGGTGCTGACAAAACTGGCAAAAGAGGGTATCGATAAGAAATCCCTGCTTGCAGGTATTAACTACTTTGAATTCCGTTACCGCGAGGCAGACTTTGGTTCCTATCCTAAGGGACTGATGTACGGAATTGAAATGTTCAACAGCTGGCTCCACGATGAGAACAATCCTTTCATGCATATTGAGCAGAACGAAACCTATGCCCGCATGAAAGAATGGGTGGAAAAAGGTGAGTTTGAGAAATTAATCGAGAAGTATTTCCTGAACAATACCCATTGTTCTTTGGTAACCCTGATTCCCGAAAAAGGTCTTGCTGCAAAGAATGAGCAAGAGCAGAAAGAGAAGATGGCGGCTTACAAGGCTACTTTAAGTGAGGAAGAAATTGCAAAAATTGTGGCAGATACCAAGGCGCTGAAAGAATGGCAGGAAACTCCCGACAAGAAAGAGGATTTAGAAAAGATTCCCCTTCTTTCCAGAGCGGACATGAAGAAGGAAGCAGCGGAATACGTGAACGAAATCCGTAATGAGGATGGAACCACAGTGGTATTCCATAACCTGTTTACCAACGGTATTGCATATCTTCGCCTCATGTTTAAGGCTGATACCGTTCCCGCAGAGTTGTTCCCCTATATCGGCGTGCTGAAAGGCATGATTGGTATGTTGGATACCAAGAATTATAAATATGGTGATTTGTTTAACATAGTAAATATAGAGACAGGCGGAATCAGTCCTGTTGTCAATATGTATGATAACGCAAAGGACAGAAATGACTATACCGTTACCGTTGAATTGAAAACAAAAGTGCTTTATCCCAATATGGCAAAAGCAGTAGAACTGATGAAGGAAATGATGCTGAATACCAAATTCGACGATACAAAACGTATGGCAGAGGTTGTGGCAGAGGCAAAATCCAGAATCCAGGGCAGCATGATTTCTGCCGGACATTCCGTTGCAGTGGGACGTGCCCTGTCCTATGTGTCCCCTACCGTGGCAATCAGTGAACAATTAAATGGTATGGGACTCTACAGAACCATTGAAAAACTCACAGACGGCCAGGAGGGCAGACTGGAAGACCTTTCCGAAAAATTGCAGAAGCTGGCAAGCATTCTGTTTAGGGCAGAAAACCTCATGGTAGATTTCACCGGTGATGAGAAGGGATACGAGACACTTCCTTCCCTGATTGCAGATGTGAAAAAGGATTTGTACACCGTGGATGTGTCCGATATGGTTGCAACAGAAAAATATCATGCGGAAGTATCCAAGAAAAACGAAGGCTTTAAGACTGCAGGACAGGTACAGTATGTATGCCGTGGCGGTAACTTTAAAGACAAAGGTCTGGAATATACCGGTTCCCTTCGTGTTCTTCACACCATGCTCAGCACAGACTATTTGTGGAACAATGTGCGTGTAAAGGGTGGTGCTTACGGTTGTATGTGCAGCTTTGGCAGCTCCGGAAATGCTTGCTTTGTTTCCTACCGTGACCCGAACTTAGAGAAGACAATTGATGTATATGAGAAATGTGCTGACTTTGTAGAAAACTTTGAGGCAGACGAGAGAACCATGACCCAGTTTATCATTGGTGCCATCAGCTCCCTTGATACTCCTATGAATCCTTCTGCAAAAGGCATGTATTCCCTTGGCGGATATATGACAGGACGCACCTATGCAGATGTACAGAAAGAAAGAGATGAGCTTCTTGCAACCGATGAGGCAGCATTCCGTAAAACGGCAGATTATATCCGTGCCTTTATGTCAGATGAATGTCTGTGCGTAGTGGGTGGCGGAGAGACAATCGAAAAAGCAAAAGAAATCTTTGGAAAAGTGGAGAATTTATTTTAAATGAGTGAAAATACTTCCTATAAAGCCGGGTTTGCCACATTGATTGGCAGACCCAATGTAGGCAAATCCACCCTGATGAATACGCTTATCGGGCAGAAGATTGCCATTACATCCAACAAACCTCAGACTACCCGGAATAAAATCCAGACCGTCTACACCTCTGATGAAGGACAGATTGTGTTCTTGGATACACCGGGTATCCACAAGGCCAAAAACAAACTGGGTAACTACATGGTGTCAGTTGCCCAGAGAACCCTTTCTGAAGTGGATGTAATTTTGTGGCTGGTGGAACCGACCACCTTTATCGGTGCGGGAGAGAGACATATTATTGAGCAGCTTCAAAAGACAAAGACACCGGTTATTTTGGTCATTAACAAAATTGATACCGTAAAACCGGAGGATGTTATCGCAAGCATCGAGACCTATAACAAGGAATATGACTTTGCGGAAATCGTTCCCGTATCTGCCATGAAGGCAAATAACACCAAGGAACTGATTAAATGCATTATGAAGTATCTGCCCTATGGTCCGGCGTTTTATGATGAGGATACCATTACAGACCAGCCCATGCGTCAGATTGTGGCAGAGCTGATCCGTGAGAAAGCCTTAAGGCTTTTGTCAGAGGAAATACCTCACGGTGTGGCAGTTACCATTGAGAGCATGAAGTACCGGAAAAACATTGTGGATATTGAGGCTACCATCATTTGCGAAAGGGATTCCCACAAGGGTATTATTATCGGAAAAGGTGGAAATATGTTGAAAATGATTGGCTCTAAAGCCCGACCTGAGATTGAGGATTTACTGGAAATGCAGGCAAATCTCCAACTTTGGGTTAAGGTAAAGAAGGACTGGAGAGACAGTGATTTGCTCCTTAAAAACTTCGGTTACAACGAAAAAGATATCCTAAAGTAACGCATAAAAAAGGGCAAAAAGCAAACCCTAATAGTGCCAAAGAGAAAAGCACAAGGGGGATGCAAAATGAACGTAGACAGTTACTGGCAGCAATTTGCCTGTTCCGGAAAAATAGAGGATTATCTGACTTACAGCAAAGCCAAAGAGGAGCAG
Source organism: Lachnospiraceae bacterium (assembly GCA_045589155.1). Classification (GTDB taxonomy): domain Bacteria; phylum Bacillota; class Clostridia; order Lachnospirales; family Lachnospiraceae; genus Acetatifactor. Next base: position 74,650 of record JAZNGC010000018.1, on the reverse strand, counting down.
AATACAGGTTGCGTGCAGGAAGCAGAAAAAGGAGAGAGACCGTATGCAGGAAGCGATTACGGTAACAGGAATGATTTTAAGTCAGACGCCTATCGATGAATACGATAGGCGTATCTGCATATTAACCAAAGAAAGAGGGAAGATATCTGCTTTTGCCAAAGGGGCAAGACGGTCGGGAAACCGCTTTATGGCGTCCACCAATCCCTTTTGTTTTGGTGAGTTTGTGTTGTATGAGGGGAAGAATTCCTATCGTGTAATGGAAGTGAATATTTCCAACTACTTTGAACAGCTCCGCAGTGATTACATAGGTGCTTATTATGGCATGTACTTTTTAGAAATCGCGGATTATTACACCAGAGAAAACAATGACGAAAAAGAAATGCTAAAGCTCTTATACCAGTCCATGCGTGCCCTGGTCCATCCGGGAATCCCTAATGCACTGGTAAGAGCGGTTTTTGAGATAAAAGCAGTGGTGGTAAACGGAGAGTTTCCGGGACTTTCCACAGATAGGGTATGGGAGGAATCCACCGCTTATGCAGTGGAATATATTATGACTTCCCCGGTGGAAAAACTATATACCTTTAATGTAACAGAAAAAGTATTAACTGAACTTTTGGAAATCGGTGAAATGTGCCGGAAGAAGTTTTTTAATAAGGAATTTAAAAGTTTGGAAATTTTGGAGACTTTAGTATGAGAATAGTGGGGAAAAAGCCGGCGTATTATATATTGCTCACGGGGCTGCTTTTTATAGTAGTCTTTCTTAGAGTGTACCATATTGCCACAGTGCCTCTCGGAATGCACATTGACGAGGCAGGATTGGGTCTCAATGCATGGTCTCTTGCCAATTTTGGAACGGACCGTTACGGGAACTTTATGCCCATATGTCCTTCTAATTTTTATGGGGAACAGAGTGCTTTTTATACATATTTTTGTGCCCTTTTGGTGAAAATATTTGGTTTGAATATATATACGCTTCGCATGCCGGGAGTAATTATGGGAATACTTGCGGTTATTTTCGGTGCAATGATTATGAAGGAAAAATGGGGAGAGAAAGGACTTTTTACAGGTCTGGCTCTGCTTGGCATTTTTCCTTATTTTATTATGAGCAGCCGATATGCTTTGGACTGTAATGTCATGCTTGGCATGCTGACTATTGCACTTTACAGTCTGGTGCGGTTACTAAAAAAGGTGAAAGAAGAGCCGGAAAAGAAGCATTATGTCAGATTTGCCCTGACCGGAGTTCTCTTTGGCATGGTTTTATACACCTATATTATTGCTGCCATTGTAATTGCTGTACTTGGCCTGTTGTTTGGTGGCTATTATTTGTTCTATAAAAAAGATAATAAGGGGATAAGATTTAAACAATTGCTTTGCATGGCAATTCCTATGGGAATTATGGTAATCCCGCTACTATTAGTGGTTTGTGTTAATTACTTTGACTTAGAGCCTATTGTGACGCCTTTCTTTTCCGTGCCGAAAATGATAACCAACCGCACGGAGGAAGTGGCATTTACCCTTGGAGATATACCGGGAAAAATAAAGAGGCTGATTTATGTGCTGACTTCAGATGGGATTTATGGCTCTTCGGACAGATTTTGGTCCCTGTATTGGTGGAGCGTACCATTTGCTTTGGTAGGAGTAGTCTTAAGCATAAAAACGGCATGGCAGGAGTGCAAAGCTAGGGAAATAGGCGTAGATTTGATTATGCTGCTTGTAGTGGTAGCGGAAGTGGTGATGTTTATTCCCTGTGGTTTGTATAACTACCATATAAACGGTATTTACATTGCACTTGCTTATTTTGTGGTGAAGGGAATTTTCGGTGTGGTGGAATATGTGAAAAAACCGCACGTGAGAACGGGATGCTACATTGGGGTGGCAGTCCTATATACACTAACCTTTATTGGGTTTGCCCGGGAATATTTTGTGGTGGCAAAGGCAGATACCCCTTGGGTATATAACGGAGCAAATGAAGCAATTGCTTTGTTGGATGAAACTCATAAGGAAAAGGACATCTATATATTGGGTGAACCCGGGGAAATTTATTTGATGTCCAATTCTATTGTAACGGAGGAATTTAAGAAATCCTGTGATGAGTTTGGTCATGTGTATGCATACGGGAATGTGCATTTCCATGAGCCGGATTCTTTTGAGGAAAATCATATATATGTGTTTAGCAAGGCACTTGGCCGCGTGGGTGAATTTGGGGAAGAAAATGTGACCGGGCTTAGGTTTAAGAGCGTGGAGACGGAGCATTATATTGTGTTTTATTGTGATTAGGAGAAATGATGGGGAGGACGAGTACAAATGAACAAATACAAATTTTATAATGCATCGGAAATAATTATCCTCATGGTGGCAACTGTGTTTGCTACCGTTTTAGGCGTATTGTTTGCTTTTGTATATGGTGGCTTGGTTGATATTGCATATTCAATGACCGTTGATAACTTATGGAAGGTTTCCATAATGGTAGTTGGATATATTACTGTTATGATAGTCGCAGAATACTTGTATATATTGTGTCAAAAAAGATATTTATGTAAGTGCTCAACAAGATTACGCAGAGATTTGTTTGAAGCAATCATGAATCAAAGGATTGATAGTTTTGAGAAAAAAAGTTCGGCAGAATACATAGATATATTGACTACAAAAGTGGCTTTATACGAGGAACGCTATGTGCAAAAACTGATGGAGATACCTTGCGTTGTACTTTCTTTTGTGATAACTGTTGGCGCAAGTATTTGGTTAGATCCCCTGTTGATGGTTGGAATGCTGATTTCAGCTATAATAATGGCGTGGGCTATGAGTAAAACAAGTAAGAATATTGAATCTACTATGAAGGAATACAGTGATAGCACACAGCAGTACTCAAAGGTGACAAATGAATATATGGAAGGGTTTAGGCTCTTGTTCTCAAGCGACTTGATTTCTTATGCGATGAAGGTGCACCAGGGGGTAAATGAAAAACGAGAACAGATGAATTATAACAAGGACAAGACTCAGTATAAGGCGATATACAGTGCTCAATATATAGGTCTGATTTCTACAATTGTTATGATGTTGCTGGCAATCTATTTTGTGGCAATAGGTCGAATAAGTGCGGGAATGGTGATTGCTGTCTCACAGTTGGCTGGAAAAATGGTTTCGCCCTTTCAAAGTTTGTCAGAGATAAAGGTGGCAATGACAAGCGGCCGTGTAATTGAGAAGGAGCTGAAACAGATATTAATGTTACCTAAAGGGGAAAATGGTAATATTGAAAAAAGTGAGTTTAGAGATGCGATTGTTTTAAATAATTTGTCATATTGTTATCCGGAAGGAACAGAAGATACACTCAGCAACATTTCTTATAAGTTTGAAAAGGGAAAGAAGTATGCAATCGTAGGACCAAGTGGAAGTGGTAAGACTACTTTAATGAGTCTGTTATTAGGATTTCATGCGGATTACAAAGGTGAAGTGTTGGTTGATAATGTTGAGTTAAAGGAAATAGATAAACGGAAATTATACAAAACAATCGGAACAGTACCTACGGATATTTTCATATTTGATACATCACTTCAAGAGAATATAGCTCTTTTCCAAGATGTGTCAGAGAAAAAAATGCATCAGGCTCTAAAGGATTCCTGTTTGCTGGAGGGGGACAAGTCCCTTGGAAAAGGCAACCTTAATTTGTCCTATAAGGGAAATAATGTATCCAGTGGAGAACGGAAGAGAATCGGATTAGCCCGATTGTTATACCACGAGTATGATGTATATTTGTTGGATGAATTTTCTGCAAATTTGGATGTAGACACAGCCGAGAAGATTGAAAATAGTATATTGGCAAGAAAAGATAATATGATAATCAGTATTACACATAAACTGGGTGAACATTTGGCAAAATATGATGAGATTATCGTAATGCAAAGCGGAATGATTGCAGAGCATGGTACATATGAAGAGTTATTGGATAAAAAGGGTGTTCTATATTCTATGGAAAAAGTAGGCTGATGCCTGCTTTTTCTATTTTATTTTCTTCCTATTACTATTTCTTGTTGAAAAAAAGCTGCAAGTTGGATATAATATAGGCTAGCATTTTGCGTATATATCGGATGCTTGGAGGTTTAAAGTGAATAAAGTTAAGGTAAAAGGAGTCGCTGCGGCAGTGCTTACAAGCCTGTTTTGTGCAGTTTTCACCGGTTGCGGTGAAGGTACACCCGATATCGTGGATATTGAAAAGTCCACTGTTTACCTTACGAAAGATGGAACCGTTACGGCGTATCTGGTAGAAGATTTTGACAAGGACTACTATGATGTGGCGGAATTGGAGCAGATGATTCAAAGCGAAATAGAGGATTACACCAGTCAGGCTCATGCAGGTAGCGAAGAAGTGCCGGTAAAGCTCATTGACATATGCAGTCCCGCGGATAAGGATGCCGCTTCTTATACAGGAGATGGTGCAGATACGGTGACCGTGCATATGGAATATGGGGATGCATCTGTTTACGGATTGTATAATGATTGCAGCATGTTCTTTGGTACAGTGAAAGAAGCGAAGCATGCAGGTTATCCCATTTTGTCTGATTTGCAGAGCGTCTCAAGTGATGAGATACTGGGAAAAGACGAGGCGCAGGCCCTGGGTGATAAACACATTTTGGTTTTGCCAAAGGGTGTGAGTGTGGTGGTGCCTTACAAAGTACTTTACGTCACAGAGGGTGTGACGGTAGAGAAAGACACAGTCATTTTTGATGGCGAGGGCGGAGAGTTTGCTTTAGTCATTATGAAATAAATTAAAGGTGAGGAAATGATTATGGAAAAGACAATGGAAAAAATTGTAGCACTGGCGAAAGCGAGAGGTTTTGTATATCCCGGCTCCGAGATTTACGGTGGTTTGGCGAATACATGGGATTACGGTAACCTTGGCGTGGAACTGAAAAATAACGTAAAGAAAGCATGGTGGCAGAAATTCGTTATGGAAAACCCCTACAACGTAGGTGTTGACTGTGCCATTTTGATGAATCCCCAGACATGGGTAGCCAGCGGCCATTTGGGCGGATTTTCCGATCCTTTGATGGACTGTAAAGAATGTCACGAGCGTTTCCGTGCAGATAAACTGATTGAGGATTACTGTGCAGAAAATAATATCGAGCTTGCAGAGAGTGTTGACTCCTGGAGCAATGAGCAGATGAAGAATTTTGTGGAAGAGCATAACATTCCCTGTCCTACCTGCGGAAAACACAACTTCACAGACATCCGTCAGTTTAACCTGATGTTTAAAACCTTCCAGGGTGTTACCGAGGATGCAAAAAATACAGTATACCTTCGTCCTGAAACAGCACAGGGTATCTTTGTAAACTTTAAAAACGTACAGAGAACTTCCCGTAAGAAAGTTCCCTTCGGTATCGGTCAGATTGGTAAATCCTTCCGTAACGAAATTACACCCGGTAACTTCACATTCCGTACCAGAGAGTTTGAGCAGATGGAGCTGGAGTTCTTCTGCAAACCCGGTACAGATTTAGAGTGGTTCCAGTACTGGAGAGCATTCTGCCGTGACTGGCTCCTTAGTCTTGGTATCAAAGAAGAAGAAATGCGTCTCCGTGACCATTCTCCCGAAGAGCTTTGCTTCTATAGTAAAGGTACAACCGATATCGAGTTCCTGTTCCCCTTCGGCTGGGGCGAACTTTGGGGTATCGCTGACAGAACCGACTACGACCTGACACAGCATCAGAACGTATCCGGTGAAGATATGTCCTATTTTGATGATGAATTAAATGAAAAATATGTTCCCTACGTTGTTGAACCCTCTCTTGGTGCAGACCGCGTAGTGCTGGCATTCCTTTGCGCAGCTTATGATGAGGAGGAACTGGAAGGCGGCGACGTTCGTACCGTTCTTCATTTCCATCCCGCACTGGCTCCCGTAAAAATCGGTATCCTGCCTCTTTCTAAGAAACTGAATGAGGGCGCGGAGAAGATTTATGCTCAGCTGGCTAAGAAATACAACTGTGAATTTGATGACAGAGGTAACATCGGTAAGAGATACCGCCGTCAGGACGAAATCGGTACTCCTTTCTGTATCACATACGACTTCGACTCCGAGACAGACGGTTGCGTAACAGTACGTTTCCGTGACTCCATGGAGCAGGAGAGAGTAGCTATCGCGGAACTGGATGCTTACTTCGCAGATAAGTTTACATTTTAATTAAGGAGAACATTTAGTAATGAGACAATTCACCTCAGATGAGTTAAGAAAAGCTTGGAAAGAATTTTATATAGAGCGTGGTCATGTGGATGTAGGTACGGTATCTTTGGTATCTGACGGTTCCACAGGCGTTCTCTTTAACGTAGCAGGTATGCAGCCCCTGATGCCTTATTTGCTTGGTCAGAAGCACCCTTTGGGTACCAGACTTTGTAACGTACAGGGCTGTGTCAGAACAAACGATATTGATTCCGTAGGCGACAAGAGCCATGTTACCTTCTTTGAAATGATGGGTAGCTGGAGCCTTGGCGATTACTTCAAAGAGGAACGTTGCAAATGGAGTTATGAGCTTTTGACAGAAGTGTTCGGCTTTGATACCGATCACCTTGCTGCTACCGTATTTGAAGGAGATGAAAATGCTCCCAGAGATGAAGAGGGTGCTGCGTTCCGTATTGCATCCGGCTTCAAAAAAGAGAATATTTACTATTTGCCCGCTGAGGACAACTGGTGGGGATTGGAATATGGTCCCTGCGGTCCCGACAGTGAAATGTTCTACATTGCAGACAGACCGGATTGTGGTCCTGACTGCGGCCCCGGATGTAGCTGCGGCAAATATACAGAGCTTGGTAATGACGTTTTCATGCAGTATGAAAAACATCATGACGGCACATTGACACCTCTTGCAAAGAAAAACGTAGATACCGGTTGGGGTCTTGAGCGTATTCTCGCTTTCTTAAACGGAAGCAGAGACGTATATCAGATTGACCTTTTCGCACCTATTATTGCATACATTGAGAAGGTTTCCGGTAAAAAATATAATGAGGATGAAAAACTGACAAAATCCATGAGAATTTTGGCAGACCACATCCGTACCAGTGTAATGCTCATTGGCGATGAGGCAAAACTGCTTCCCTCCAATGCAGGTGCAGGATATGTACTCCGCCGTTTGATCCGTCGTGCGGTAAGACACGGAAGAACTCTTGGTATTTCCACAGAGGATTTAAGCAAGATTGCAAGCATGTACATTGATGATATTTATAACGAGAGCTATCCTTTGCTTGTTAAGAACAGAGAATTTATCTTAACTGAGCTGAAAAAGGAAATCGCACGTTTCGAAAGCACTCTGGAAAACGGCATGAAGGAATTTTACAAGATTCTGGAAACAAAGAGAGCTGAAAAGAAAGATGAAATCGACGGCAAGTCTGCATTTTACTTATATGATACTTTCGGATTCCCTATCGAACTGACAGTAGAACTGGCAGAGGAAGAGGGACTTAAAGTGGATGAGGAAGGTTTTGCTACTGCTATGGAAGAGCAGAAGCAGAAAGCAAGACAGAATGCCAACTTCTCTGCAAAGTTAAGCACAGGTGCAGGTCTTTTTGATGATCTTGGTGCTGATGTAACAAGCAAATTTGTCGGTTACGATAATCTGGTTTGTGAGAGCAGTATTGTAGCCCTTGCTTCTGAGACAGAGCTTGTAGATACTTTGAATGCAGGCGAGATGGGTACTATCGTGGTATCCGAAACTCCTTTCTATGCTACCATGGGTGGTCAGAAGGGTGATATGGGTGTAATCACTACTGCAAAGGGTACCTTTGAAGTACAGGATACTGTAAAACTTTCCGGTGACAGAGTAGGTCACATCGGTCAGGTGGTATCCGGCAGCATTTCCAAAGCAGAGGTTGCAACTCTTTCTGTGGATACAGCAAACCGTAACAGCACTTGCAAAAACCATTCCGCAACTCACTTGCTTCAGGCAGCTTTGCAGCAGGTACTCGGTGACCATGTAGAACAGCAGGGTTCCTATCAGGATAGCGGAAGAACCCGTTTCGACTTTAGTCATTCCCAGGCACTTTCTCAAGAGGAAATTGCGAAGGTTGAGCAGATTGTAAATGACAAGATTGCAGCAGCCCTTCCTGTTGTGACAGAAGAGATGGATATTGAATCCGCAAAACAGAAAGGTGCTATGGCACTCTTTGGCGAGAAATACGGCGATACCGTACGTGTGGTTTCCATGGGAGACTTCTCTGTAGAACTTTGCGGTGGTACACATGTAAAAAATACAGCAGATGTTGCATTCTTCAAGATTTTATCTGAAAGCGGTGTTGCAGCCGGTGTGAGAAGAATCGAAGCACTTACCGGTGCAAATGTAATGGCATATTACAAGGCGATGGAAGAGAATTTTGCAAACGCAGTAAATGCAGCAAAAGCAACTCCCGCAACATTGGTTGATAAGATTCAGCATATGCAGGCAGAATTAAAAGCCCTTGCTTCTGAGAATGAATCCCTGAAAGCAAAAGCAGCGAAGGATGCCCTTGGCGATGTTATGAATCAGGTGAAAGAAGTAAAAGGTGTGAAACTCCTTGCAACAAGCGTGGCAGGAGTGGATATGAACGGCCTTAGAGATCTGGGCGACTCCCTTAAAGAGAAATTGGGAGACGGCGTGGTGGTTCTTCTTTCCGAGCAGGATGGCAAAGTGAACATGATTACCATGGCTACCGATGGTGCTATGGCGAAAGGCGCTCACGCAGGAAATCTGATTAAAGGAATTGCAGCACTGGTTGGCGGTGGCGGCGGTGGACGTCCTAACATGGCACAGGCCGGCGGTAAGAATCCTGCAGGTATTGCAAATGCCATTGCAGAGGCAGAAAAGGTTCTTGAGAGCCAGTTGGCATAAAAAAATAAAAAAACAGTTGACGCATAACATTTTTATGCTATAATGTTTATTGTGCATGCACTCATATCAGTGTATGTATAGAATAAATTAACCCAATCAGTCGAGGATAACTTGAAGGGACTGAAGGGAGGTCAGGTGTAAGCATGTCAAATGTAATCGTAAAAGAGAACGAGACTTTAGATAGCGCATTACGTCGCTTCAAAAGAAGCTGCGCAAAAGCAGGTATCCAGCAGGAAATCCGCAAGAGAGAGCATTATGAGAAGCCCAGCGTAAGACGTAAAAAGAAATCTGAAGCAGCAAGAAAACGTAAATATAACTAATCAAAACGAAAAGTCCCGGTGCAGATTGCATCGGGACTTGTTTTGTGTGCAAGAATAAAAGGCATAACAGGCGTCCTATTTCCATAGAATAATAAAAAGATATGGAAGTACGGCGCTTTTTATGAAATTGAAAAAATGGTTTCTGAAGAAAAAAATATTAATTATAATGCTAGCCTTTCTGCAATTAATTTCACCCTTGTTGTGTGGAATACAGGTAAGTGCGCAGGTAGAGATTTCGGCTCCCTCCGCCATTTTGATAGAGGCGGAAACGGGACAGGTGATTTATGAGTTGAATCCGGATGAACACAGAAGTCCTGCAAGTATTACAAAGATAATGACCATTTTACTGATTTTTGAACAATTAGAAAAAGGAAATATATCACTTAAGGATTCTGTCACGGTAACAGCCCATGCATCTTCCATGGGAGGATCACAGGTTTATCTGGCAGAAGGGGAAGTACAGGAACTGGAGACCTTGCTGAAATGTATTATAGTGGCTTCAGCCAACGATGCCAGTGTGGCTGTGGCAGAGCATATTGCAGGGTCGGAACCTGCCTTTGTGGAAATGATGAATGCAAAGGCTATGGCTCTTGGTATGAAAAATACCAAGTTTGAGGATTGTTGCGGTTTGACAGATTCGGATGGACATTATACTACGGCAAGGGATGTGGCAATCATGTCCCGGGAACTGATTACAAAGTATCCTGATGTATTTACCTACACCACCATCTGGATGGATGAATTTGTCCATGAAACGCCCCAAGGCACAAGTACTTTTGGACTTTCCAGTACCAATAAGTTGTTAAAACAGTATGATTGGATTACAGGGCTGAAAACCGGTTCTACTTCAAAAGCAAAATATTGTATATCTGCCACCGGAAATAAAAATGATATGCAACTGATTTCCGTAATCATGGGGGCACCGGACCCGAAACAGCGGTTTTCCGATGCGGCCACCCTTTTAAATTATGGCTACGGCATGTGTCAGATGTATACAGATGAAAATAAAGATACTTTGCCCAGTGTGGCGGTAAAGGGAGGTAAGCAGGAACAAGTGTCTGTGGTATACAGGGACAGCTTCCGCTATCTGGATACGGAAAAAAGAAATTTGGAGGAAGTGGAGAAGACGATAGAACTGCCACAGGAGATAAAGGCGCCGGTTGTAAAAGGAACGGAAATCGGGCAAGCGGTTTATCGAATAAATGGGCAGGTGATCGGAAGTGTTCCTCTTGTTACATATGAAGATGTGGAAAAGGCGGGGTACAAGGATTATCTTCTAAAAATATTTTTGGAATATTTAATGTAATCATTGTCCTTCTTGTCTGAGTACGATATACTAAATGAGGAAATACGGTTTGCCCCGGAAAACTCCGGGGTGAAGCTGTAAGGAGGCTGTATGTTTGAAATAGTGCTTAGTCTGGCAGTGGTGGCAGCTATTATTATGATGTGGATCAGTTTATATGACACCCACCACTTTACAGTAACACATAAAGAATTTTCCGATGACAGGATTAAGAAACCCTGTCGTTTTGTGATGCTGTCAGACATGCATGGTTGGCAGTACGGAAGAGAAAATGAAGTTTTACTTAATGCAATCCGGGAAGAAAATCCCGATGGAATATTGATTGCGGGAGATATGTTTACGGCCCACAAGAGATTTAAGACGAAGTCAGTAGAAAAATTTCTGACGGATTTAAAGGAAATATGTCCGGTTTATTATGCAAACGGAAATCATGAGCACAAGCTGAAATTTTACGGGGAAGAAAGATATGGTAAGCTTCCGGCAGAGTGTGAGAGGATACTGAGGGAAACAGCGGTCTGCTATCTGGTAAATGAGCATGTGAGTTTGCCGGAATTTGGGATTTGCATTTACGGTCTGGATATTGAGCACAAATATTATAAGCGCGGCGGAAATGTGGACATGCCGGAAAACTATACGGAGAGTTTGCTGGGAAAAGTATCGGAAGAGGAGTACAGTATTTTACTGGCCCATAACCCGGATTATTTCGGAAATTATGCTTCCTGGGGAGCAAAACTTGTACTTTCCGGTCACGTGCACGGCGGCATTATGCGGCTGCCTGTTCTTGGTGGGGTGATAGCTCCCTCCCTGAAATTATTTCCTAAATATGATGCAGGGATTTTTACGGAAGGTAAATCCACCATGGTACTTGGCAGGGGAATCGGAACCCATTCCCCCAATGTGCGTTTTTTCAATCCCGGGGAACTTATTGTGCTTGAATTTACAGGGGAAAACGGGTAAAATAAATTGTCCGATAAACATTTGTGAGGAAAACAAGAAATGGCAATATCTGTAAAACTTGAGGCGTTTGAAGGTCCTTTGGATTTGCTTCTGCACCTGATTGATAAAAATAAAGTTGATATTTATGATATTCCGATTGTGGAGATTACAGCCCAATATCTGGATTATATTAAGCAGATGGAAACGGAAGATATGAACATCATGAGTGAGTTCCTCCTCATGGCAGCTACTCTCGTTGATATCAAATGCAGGATGCTTCTCCCCAAAGAGGTGAATGAGGAAGGGGAGGAAGAAGACCCCAGAGCAGAGCTGGTCCAGAAATTGTTGGAATATAAGATGTATAAATATATGTCCTATGAACTGAGGGACAGACAGATGGATGCGGGCAGAAACCTGTTCCGTGACCAGAATCTTCCGCCGGAAGTGGCACAATATAGGCGTCCTATTGATTATGAGGAGCTGATTGGGGACCAGACACTGGCAAAATTGAATGATATTTTTAAGTCCTTAATCCGCAGACAGGAGGATAAGGTTGACCCCATCCGAAGCAAGTATGGAAACATTGAGAAAGATGAGATTGATTTGGATGCAAAAACCTCTTATGTAGAGGATTATGTGCGTGGTCACAAGACCTTTAGTTTCCGAAAACTGTTGGAGAAGCAGGGAAGCAAGATGGAAATCATCGTTACCTTTCTGGTTATTTTGGAAATGATGAAAATCGGAAAAGTGACTATTGTCCAGGAGGACATTTTTGATGATATAATAATTACGTCCAATGAAGTGCAGGAGGCGTAAGACCGGAGGAAATACATAGATGGAAAAAGTACAGGCCAAGGCTGTGATTGAAGCTATTTTATTTGCCATGGGAGATTCCGTGGAAGTCAGTAAGCTGGCTGATGTGACAGAACTTAGCGTAAAAGAGACAAAAAGCATATTGCAGGAAATGATGGAAGAATACAATCAGGAAGGCAGAGGCATTGCCATTATGGAGCTGGAGGATTGCGTACAGCTTTGCACCAAACCGGAGATGTATGAGCATTTGATTAAGATTGCCAAGGCACCCAGAAAAATCACCCTGACGGATTCTGTTTTAGAAACTCTTTCCATTATTGCCTATAAACAGCCTGTTACCAGAGTGGAAATCGAGAGAATCCGTGGCGTAAGCTGTGACCATGCATTAAACAAACTGTTGGAGTACGATTTGGTAACGGAGCTTGGCAGACTGGATGCTCCGGGACGCCCTCTTTTGTTTGGAACCACAGAACAGTTCCTTAGAAGCTTCGGGGTAAAATCCCTGGATGAACTGCCGGAACTTAGTACAATCCAAGTGGAAGAATTTAAACAACAGGCAGAGGCGGAGGCTTCCCTGCAGCTTGATGTATAAGTGAATATAGGAAAGTTTTGAAAGCACAAAAACATAGGTTTTGTGCTTTTTTATTTTTGCCTGACATAAAAATGAAAAGAGATATGTGTAAGGAAAAATTATGCAAAACAAAATAAATATGCAAAGCTTTCGAAAGATATTATCTATAATTTTGAGCGTCTCTGTAATGCTCTGTCTGTTTCTTACGGAGAAGGTTCCATTAAATGCCAAGGAGGAGATTGGTGAATATGAGCTTTATTCCAAAGCGGCCGTTTTGATGGACGGAGACAGTAAACGGGTGCTATACGGGAAAAATGCGGATGTGGTTCTTCCTATGGCAAGTACAACGAAAATTATGACTTGCATTGTGGCGTTAGAAAATGGCGTATTGGAGGACGCGGTAACCGTATCTTCTTATGCAGCTTCCCAACCTAAAGTGCACCTTGGAATGCGTAAGGGGGAGCAGTATGTGTTGAAGGATTTGCTATACTCCCTTATGTTGGAGTCCCACAACGATAGTGCGGTGGCAATTGCGGAGCATATAGGAGGAAAAATGCTTGATTTACCGGAGATGGGGCAAAGGACAGCGGAAGAAAGTAAACAGGCGGTTCATGCATTTGCGGGTTTGATGAATGAGAAGGCAAAGGAACTTGGCTGCAAAAATACTTTTTATATTACACCCAACGGGCTTGATGCGGAGGTGACGGTGGAGGAACCGGGGGGCACTGTGCTGAGAAAACATTCCACGACGGCCGAGGAGTTGGCGAAGGTGATGTGTTACTGTACATGGGAATCTCCCGAGAAAGAAGCCTTTTTGGAAATTACAAGGCAGGGAAGTTATTCTTTTTCGGAGATTTCGGGAAGAAGGAGTTTTCATTGTACCAATCACAATGCCTTTTTGAATCAAATGGAGGGAGTCCTTTCCGGGAAGACAGGGTTTACAAATGCCGCCGGATATTGTTATGTGGCAGCACTGGAAAAGGATGGGGAAAAATATGCGGTAGCACTTCTTGCCTGCGGATGGCCAAGTAATAAAAATTGGAAGTGGGCAGATACCAGGTTGCTTATGAATTATGGTCTGGAAAATTACCAACTGTCTGCAGGAACAAGATGGATATATGATGAGAAAAAACTGCCAAGGATTCCGGTAGAAGGAGGTCAGGCAGAGCGTATAGGCGGAAACGTAAGCGTGGAACTTAAATTGAAAAGGACAATAGAAGCGGAGAAAAATTTTTTGTTAAGGACAGGAGAGGAGATCAAGCTGTATTGTGATATGGAAGAAAAATTAACAGCCCCTGTACAACAAGGACAAAAGGTTGGTGAAATCAAATATTTTCTTGGTGAGGAAATGCTTTGGCAAGAGGATATAGTTACAAATGGAACTGTAAAAAGAATTGATTTTAAATGGTGTTTTGAACAGATATTATCGATTTTTTTGATAATGTAAAAATCATGTAAAAAAAAGTAAATTTTGCTATACTTAAAAGTTTTTATGTGCTATACTAGGCACGATGATGATAATCGGGGGAAAAGGTGGTTTTTTAGGAAAAAACCCGTTTCAAAGGATAAAATCCCCCCACTAAATTGTTATTATTTATTTATTATAAATGGAGGGCTGAAAAACATGAGTACTACTTCAAAAGCGAGCCAGAGAATTACTTCTTTGCTCGATGAAAACAGTTTCGTGGAACTTGGTGCACTTGTAACTGCAAGAGCAACAGATTTCAATTTGAAACAGACAGAGACTCCTTCTGATGGTGTTATCACCGGTTATGGAGTAATTGGCGGTAATCCCGTGTATGTGTACAGCCAGGACGCTTCCGTATTAAACGGTACAGTGGGCGAAATGCATGCAAAGAAAATCGCAAACATCTATGATTTGGCTATGAAGACAGGAGCACCCGTAATCGGACTTCTTGATTCTGCCGGCGTAAGACTGCAGGAGTCCACAGATGCACTTGCAGCATTTGGTGAACTTTACAAAAAACAGACACTTGCTTCCGGTGTGATCCCCCAGATTACAGGTGTATTTGGAAATTGCGGCGGCGGTCTGGCAATTCTTTCCGCTATGTCTGATTTCACATTTATGGAAGAGAAAACAGGTAAACTGTTTGTGAATTCCCCTAACGCATTGGCAGGAAACACAACTGCAAAATGCGATACTTCTGCAGCAGATTTCCAGTGCAAAAAAGCAGGAAATGCTGACGTCTCCGGTGCAGAGGCAGATATCCTGGCACAGATTAGAGAGCTGGTTTGCATGCTTCCCGCTAACAATGAGGAAGATGCTATCGTAGAGTGCACAGACGATCTTAACAGAACAGTAGAAGGCGTGGAAAACTGCGCAGGCGATACTACAGTTGCACTTTCCATGATTGCGGATGACAATTTCTACTTCGAACTTAAGAAAGATTATGCTCCTGAAATCACAGTTGGTTTCATGAGATTGGATGGACAGACTGTTGGTGCGGTTGCAAACTGCACAGCAAGACTGGATGAAGAGGGTAATGTAGCAGAGAAATTTGACGCTGTTCTTACTCCCAACGGATGTGAAAAAGCGGCAGATTTCGTTAAGTTCTGTGATGCTTTCAATATTCCCGTTATGACATTTACAAATGTAACAGGTTTTGCAGCTTGCGAATGCTGTGAAAAACGTATTGCAAAAGCGACTGCTTCCCTTACATATGCATTTGCAGATGCAACAGTTCCCAAAGTAAACGTAGTAATCGGCAAAGCTTACGGTTCTGCTTATGTTGCAATGAACTCCAAGGCAACCGGTGCTGATATTACCATGGCATGGCCGAACGCTGAAATCGGATGTATGGATGCTACTTTGGCTGCTAAGATTATGTACGAAGGTCAGGGTGCTGAGACTATTAACGAAAAGGCTGCTGAATATGCAAGTCTTCAGAATAGTGCAACCAGCGCTGCTAAGAGAGGATATGTGGACCAGATCGTAGAACCTAAAGACACCAGAAAATACTTGATCGGTGCTTTAGAGATGTTATATACAAAGAGCGAAGACCGTCCGATGAAAAAACACGGAACAGTCTAGAAAGGGTGATACTTAATATGAAGAAATTATTAGTAATGTTATGTATGCTTGCCTGTGTCTTTGGATTGACAGCTTGTGATGGAGAAGAGACTCTTAGAGACTCTGACATTGCAAATTTGAAAAAAGCGGAAGTTGTTTCAGTTAATTTGGTAATGCCTTATCTGTGTACTTTTGAGGATGACGCAGAAACAGATGCGTTCCTTGCAGAGTACACAAAGGAAGAAGCACAGTATATTGCTGAGAGCGTGTTTTACACTCTTTTGAATTATGATACAGAACTGGCCGGAAGCGGTATTTCCTATGTATATGTAGACGGTGCGGCTTTTCTGGGTGGTGTAACCTCTTTCAATGGTGCATTTGATACCATTGGCGAGTTGGCTTCCATCGGTGAAGTTTCTTCTGAACTGAAAAAGGAAGGAATTGTTGTGAGCGTGGATGTGATTGGTTCTAAAGCAAACGCTACAGCTGAGTTCATTTACACAAATGACATTTTCCTCACCTTGGAAGCGGCAGCACTGAATCCCACAGCGACAATGGGCGATATGATGACAAAAGCAGCGTTAAATACTCTGATGGGTATGGGTACTGTATTTGCAGTGTTGATTTTGATTTCCCTGATTATTTCCGCAATGGGAATCATTCCGAAATTACAGGAAAAAGCAAAGAATAAGAAAACTGTTGAAGCAGCAAAGGATGCAAAAACAGAGAGCATGGACAATGCCATTGCTCAGATTATCGAAAAAGAAGAGTTGTCTGACGATCTGGAACTGGTGGCTGTTATCGCGGCTGCTATTGCGGCATATGAAGGTTCTGCATCCACTGATGGATTTGTGGTAAGATCTGTTAGAAGAATTAGAAGATAATAATTGGAGGATAAAAAAATGAAAAATTATACCATTACCGTAAATGGAAACGTATATGACGTAGTAGTAGAAGAAGGCGCATCCACAGGTGCTCCCAGAGCAGCAGCTCCCGTAGCTCCCAAAGCGGCTCCTAAGGCAGCTCCCGCTCCCGTGGCAGCTCCCGCAGCAGCAGGTAGTGTAAAAATTGAAGCCGGTGCAGCAGGTAAGGTGTTCAAAGTAGAAGCAAGTGCAGGTCAGGCTGTTAAGAAGGGTGATACCGTTGTTATTCTGGAAGCAATGAAAATGGAAATTCCTGTAGTTGCTCCTCAGGACGGTACAATCGCAAGTATCAGCGTGGCAGTAGGCGATGCAGTTGAAGCAGGTGCAACTCTGGCTACAATGAACTAATCGGTACAAATCCGGATATTGTAATGCAATATCAAAAAAACTACAGGAGGTCAACAAATGGATTACGTATTAGATACGATGGGCAACCTCTTACATCAGACAGCGTTCTTTAACCTCACTTGGGGTAACTATGTTATGATTGTTGTTGCCTGCGTTTTCCTTTATCTGGCTATCGCAAAAGGATTTGAACCCCTTCTTTTGACACCGATAGCATTCGGTATGCTGCTGGTTAATATCTATCCCGATATTATGATGAGTGTGGAAGATTCCGCAAATGGCGTAGGCGGCTTACTGTATTATTTCTATCTTTTAGACGAGTGGGCTATTTTGCCGTCCCTGATTTTCATGGGTGTAGGTGCGATGACAGACTTCGGTCCCCTTATCGCAAACCCCAAGAGTTTCTTGCTCGGTGCAGCTGCCCAGTTCGGTATTTTCGCAGCATATTTTGGTGCGATTTGGCTTGGCTTTAACGATAAAGCAGCAGCTGCTATTTCCATCATCGGTGGTGCGGACGGTCCTACATCCATCTTCCTGGCTAGTAAACTCAGCCAGACCGGATTGCTTGGTCCTATCGCAGTAGCAGCATATTCCTATATGTCACTGGTTCCTATCATTCAGCCGCCTATTATGAAGCTGCTGACAACTGAGAAGGAAAGAAAAATTAAAATGGGTCAGCTTCGTCCCGTTTCCAAACTGGAGAAGATTTTGTTCCCTATCATCGTTACAATTGTTGTATCTTTGATTCTGCCTACCACAGCTCCCCTTGTTGGTATGCTGATGCTTGGTAACCTCTTTAGAGAGTCCGGCGTGGTAAGACAGCTGACAGATACCGCATCCAATGCACTGATGTACATCGTAGTTATTCTCCTTGGTACATCCGTAGGTGCTACCACAAGTGCAGAAGCATTTCTGAACATGGATACGATTAAGATTGTTGTACTCGGTTTGGTTGCGTTTGCATTTGGTACTGCAGCAGGTGTTGTGGGCGGTAAACTGATGTGTATCCTTACAAAAGGTAAGGTTAACCCGCTGATTGGTTCCGCCGGTGTATCTGCGGTTCCTATGGCAGCCCGTGTATCCCAGAAGGTTGGCGCGGAAGCAGATCCTACAAACTTCCTGCTGATGCATGCTATGGGTCCTAACGTTGCGGGTGTAGTAGGTACAGCCGTAGCAGCAGGTACATTCATGGCCATCTTCGGTGTATTCTAAAGCTGTGCACGACGGCGACAAATATCGGATGCCATGCTTGCATGGGCAGACGAGTGTTTGTCGACTGGTGTATAGAGCGCGGAGCGCGACGAAATAAGCCCGCAGGGCTTATGAGTTCACAGCTTTGTTCTTATAAAATTTTTAAAATATTCTAGGAGGATAATATAATGGCAGAACAAGTTAAAAAGCCCATTAAAATAACGGAAACCATTCTGCGTGATGCACATCAGTCCCTGATTGCAACCAGAATGCCTACCGACCTGATGCTTCCTATCGTAGAGAAGATGGACCAGGTTGGATACCACTCAGTAGAATGCTGGGGTGGTGCTACATTTGATGCTTCCCTTCGTTTCTTAAAAGAAGATCCATGGGACAGACTCAGAAAACTTCGTGACGGTTTCAAGAACACTCAGTTACAGATGTTGTTCAGAGGCCAGAACATCTTAGGTTACAGACCTTATGCAGATGACGTGGTAGAATACTTCGTACAGAAATCCGTTGCAAACGGTATTGATATTATCCGTATCTTTGACTGCTTGAATGACCTGCGCAACCTGCAGGCTGCAGTTGATGCAACAAATAAAATCAAAGCACAGGAAGGCAAAGGTCATGCACAGATTGCATTGTCCTATACATTGGGTGATGCTTATACTCTGGAATACTGGACTTCCATGGCTAAGAAGATCGAAGAGATGGGTGCAGACTCTATCTGTATCAAAGATATGGCAGGTCTTCTTGTTCCTTACAAGGCAAGCGAGCTTATCTCCGCTATGAAGAGCGTAACAAATCTTCCTATCCAGCTTCATACACACTATACTTCCGGTGTTGCAAGTATGACATACCTGAAAGCTGTTGAGGCAGGTGTTGATGTAATCGATACTGCTATGAGCCCCTTCGCTATGGGTACTTCACAGCCTGCAACAGAAGTTATGGTTGAGACCTTCAAAGGTACAGAGTACGATACAGGATTTGACCAGAACCTTCTGGCTGAAATCGCTGACTACTTCCGTCCTTACAGAGACGAGTGTCTTGCAAACGGCTTGCTCAATCCCAAGGTTATGGGTGTTGATATTAAGACACTTCTTTATCAGGTACCCGGCGGTATGCTTTCCAACATGGTTAGCCAGTTGAAAGAGCAGAATGCTGAAGATAAGTACTATGATGTGCTGAAAGAGATTCCCGAAGTTCGTAAGGACCTTGGTGAGCCTCCTTTGGTTACACCTTCTTCCCAGATCGTTGGTACACAGGCTGTATTTAACGTACTCATGGGCGAAAGATATAAAATGGCTACAAAAGAGACAAAAGCAGTTCTCCGTGGTGAATATGGTCAGACAGTTAAGCCTATGAACCAGGAAGTTATCGACAAGGTTATCCCCGGTGAGGAGAGAATTACTTGCCGTCCTGCAGATCTCATTGAAAACGAGCTTCACAAATTGGAAGCTGAGATGGCTGAATGGAAACAGCAGGATGAGGACGTATTGTCCTACGCTCTGTTCCCTCAGGTAGCAACAGATTACTTCAAATACCGTCAGGCACAGCAGGAAAAAATTGATCCCGCTCAGGCTGACAGCAAAAATGGAGCATACCCTGTGTAAGCTACGAGCCAAATGAATGAAAAATAATAGCGCCAAAACCAAAGCTAAAAGCCTTGGTTTTGGCGTTTTATTTTTTCATTCATTTGGCGACAGCCCATCAGCCGCATGAAGCGCAGCTTTATGCGGCTGTGGCTCGAAGCTTACACAGGCGTGTGGCTCGAAGCTTACACAGAACTTTCTTGACTTCCCTTTGTTTATAAGCTAAAATAACAAGTGTTACGAAACAAAAACTATTACGGACGAGAAAGGTTTAGGGTGCAGTATGGCAAGGAAAGAATCCATTACAATACAGACGATTTTGGACACGGCATTTCTTATGACAAGGGAGGAAGGGTTCCAAAATGCAACCGCCAGAAAAGTGGCGGCAAAGGCAGGGTGTTCTACCCAGCCTATTTTCCGTGTGTATAAAAATATGGAGGAATTGTCAGAAGCAGTTTATTTGAAAACCATAGAGTTTTTTAGGGATTATTATGAATTGTATCCACGTACCAGCACAGTTCCGTTTGCAAATTTGGGAATGGCTTATATTGCCTTTGCAAGAGAGGAAAAGCATTTGTTTGAACTTTTGTTTTTATCGGATGTTACCTTTAAGAAGAGCCTGTATGAAATATTAAATGGCAGCCGTGGAAATGTGGTTGCGGAAATTAATGCAGCAAAAGAAGCAGGGTGTCAGGACGCAAGCGGAATGTTTATGAAGATGTGGATCTTTATTCATGGCATTGCCTGTATGAGTCTGACAGGGGATTATGATTTGTCAGAATTGGAAACAAAGGGGCTGTTAGAGCAATCCTTTAACTCCTTTGCGTTATAAGGAGAACAGATAATGAGTATGGAAAAAAGTTATGATGTGATATCAAGAATTAACGAAAAATACAATAAAATGAGCAAAAGTCATAAGGCAATTGCCGGTTTTATCTATGACCACTATGACCAGGCGGTTTTTATGACTGCAGCAAAATTAGGAGAGACATTGGGGATCAGTGAATCCACAGTGGTACGTTTTGCCTCCGGTCTGGGCTATGAAGGATATCCGGAATTCCAAAAAGCATTGGAAGAATGGGTAAAGAATCAGCTTAATTCTGTGCAAAAAATAGGTGCAAAATATGGTCAGAGTACCCAGTCGGAAATATTAACGTCTGTACTGAATGCAGATATTGAGAAAATTCAAGATACGATACACAATATGGATCCGCAGGCATTTGAACTGGCGGTTAATATCATATTGGAAGCAAGAAATGTGTATATTATCGGTCTCAGAAGTTGTGCACCTCTGGCAGAATTTTTGCATTTTTACTTAAATATGATCCGCGGAAATGTAAAGTTACTTAATACCACCAGTGTCAGTGAGACCTTTGAACAGATGATCCGTATTGACAACAGAGATGCGATTATCGGAATTAGTTTTCCCAGATATTCCATGCGTACCTTAAAAGCAATGGAATTTGCCAATGATAGGAACGCAAAGGTAATTACCATTACAGACAGTATACATTCGCCCATGAATTTGTATTCGTCCTGCAATCTGCTGGCAAGAAGCGACATGGTTTCCATTGTAGACTCTTTGGTGGCTCCTTTAAGTGTAATTAATGCACTGGTAGTGGCAATGTGTCTGAAGCGTCCGCAGGAAGTAAAACATAGCCTGGAGATGTTGGAGTCTGCGTGGAATAATTATCAGGTATATTTGAACGATGAAATTAACTTTATCGGGGATGAGCCGATTTTAGACTATTCCCTGAAAAGAGAAGGATAAGCATGAGTAAAGTAATTGTTGTTGGTGGCGGTGCTGCAGGTATGATGGCTGCAGTGGCTGCTGCAGAGATGGGACATCAGGTTGTCCTATATGAAAAAAATGAAAAACTCGGAAAAAAAATATACATTACCGGCAAAGGCAGATGTAATGTGACAAATGCCTGTGAAATAGAAAAACTGTTTCAAGCGGTAAACAGCAACAGTAAATTTTTGTATAGTGCGTTTTATGGATTTGATAATGCCCGGACAATGGATTTCTTTGAGGAAAATGGTTGTTCTCTAAAGGTGGAGAGGGGAGAGCGGGTGTTCCCGGTTTCGGACCATGCCTCTGACGTTATTTTTGCCTTGCAAAGAAAAATGAAAGAACTTTATGTGGAGGTAAATCTTCACACGGAAGTTACAGATGTTTGTGTGGAAAAAGGTGAGGATAATAAGGATAAAATAGTTGGAGTAAAACTGAAAAAACAGGGTTTTGTACCGGCGGATTCCGTAATTGTTGCCACGGGTGGATTGTCTTATCCTACTACCGGTTCCACCGGAGACGGCTATCTTTTTGCAAAGCGGTCCGGACATGATATGGTAGATTGCAAACCATCACTTGTTCCCTTAAATACAGCGGAGAAGTGGTGCTATGAGTTGATGGGACTTTCCCTTAAAAATGTAGAAGTGGTACTCCGTAAGCAGGGAAAAGAGTTATATCGGGATTTTGGTGAAATGCTGTTTACCCATTTTGGCGTTAGCGGGCCCCTGATTTTAAGCGCCTCTGCCCAGTATGTACAAAAGGCGTATAAAGAAAAGGCGGAATTATATATTGATTTAAAGCCTGCTCTAAGCGAAGAACAATTGGACAAGCGTTTGCTTCGTGAATTTGAGGAAAATAAGAATAAGCATTTTAAAAATGCTGTTGGCGGTTTGTTTCCGGCAAAACTAACACCTGTTATGATTGGCCTTTCCGGAATTGATCCGGAGAAAAAAGTGAATGAGGTTACAAAACAGGAACGTAAGAACTTTGTGGAACTGATTAAAAAACTGCCTTTGACCGTAACCGGTTGCAGGGACTTCAATGAAGCCATTATTACCAAAGGCGGTGTTTCCGTAAAGGATATTAACCCGTCCACTATGGAGTCCAAAAAAGTAAGTAATCTGTACTTTGTGGGAGAAGTGTTGGATTTGGATGCGGTTACCGGTGGATTTAACCTTCAGATTGCCTGGTCAACAGGATATTTAGCAGGAAGCAGCATTAAATGGGAATAGATTAAGGAAAATAGGAAAGGAATATAAACTATGGGTTTTAGTATTGCAATAGACGGACCTGCAGGTGCGGGAAAAAGTACAATCGCAAAGCAGGTAGCTAAGAAAATGAATTTGATTTATGTGGATACCGGGGCAATGTACCGTGCCATGGCGCTTTATTTGATTCGAGAGAACGTAAAAGCAGAAGAGTCAGAGAAAATCAGTGAGAAGTGCAAGAGCGCAGACATTACCATCCGCTATGAAGATGGCGTCCAGGTGGTATATTTGAATGGG
Organism: Lachnospiraceae bacterium; assembly: GCA_045589155.1. Lineage (GTDB taxonomy): Bacteria > Bacillota > Clostridia > Lachnospirales > Lachnospiraceae > Acetatifactor. Next base: position 51,479 of record JAZNGC010000018.1, on the reverse strand, counting down.
GAAAATGTAAATCCTTATTTGCGCACGGAAGCGGTGGGACAAATGGCGTCTGCAAGCAGTGTAAACGGTGATGTGAGAACAAAGTTGGTACAGCTTCAGCAGAAACTTGCCTCTGAGGCAGAAGTGATCATGGACGGAAGAGATATCGGCACAGTGGTACTCCCGGATGCCGATGTGAAGATTTATCTGACGGCTTCTGTAGAGGTACGTGCAAAGAGACGTTACGATGAACTTGTTGCGAAAGGTGAAACCTGGGATTTAGAGGAAATAAAAAAGGAAATTGCAGAACGTGACCATCGGGATATGACAAGAGAGATTTCTCCTCTTAGACAGGCAGAGGATGCCATTTTGCTGGATACTTCCCATATGGGAATTGAGGATGTAATTGATGCAATTATGAAAATTTGTGAGGAAAAAGGATTATGGAAGTAATTGTGGCAAAAAAATCCGGCTTTTGCTTTGGTGTAAAACGTGCGGTAGACAAGGTATACGAACAAGCAGAAAAAAACAGCCCGATTTATACCTATGGTCCCATCATTCACAATGAAGAGGTGGTACGGGATCTTTCCGAAAAAGGTGTGCAGGTAATTGAAGATGCGGATGCATTAAGGGAGATTTTGGAGGGTACAATAATTATCAGGTCTCATGGCGTGGAAAAGGCGATTTGTGACCTTATAGAAAAACAAGGATTGGAGTGTGTGGATGCCACCTGTCCTTTTGTAAAAAGAATTCATAAAATAGTCAGTGAAGAAAGCGAAAAAGGCAAGCTGATTGTCATTGTCGGGAACGTTGGTCATCCTGAAGTTGAGGGGATTATGGGATGGTGTAAGAGTACTCCTATAGTAATAGAAACAGTGGAAGAAGCCGAAAACTTTAAGTGTGAACAAGATAGGGAAATATGCATTGTTTCCCAGACGACATTTAACTACAAGAAATTTGAAGATATAGTTGAAATTTTTCAAAATAAATACTATAATGTTATTGTTGCGAATACTATCTGTAACGCAACCGAAGAAAGACAGACAGAAGCCCGGGAGATAGCGGCATCTGTCGATGCAATGATTGTGATAGGCGGAAAACACAGTTCCAATACGAGAAAACTCTTTGAGATTTGTAGCAGGGAGTGTGAACACACCTATTATATACAGACACTGGATGACTTGCATTTAGAACTACCTAAATCTGTCCGACTGGTGGGTATTACAGCAGGGGCATCTACCCCAAACAATATTATAGAGGAGGTTCAAAATTATGTCAGAATTAACTTTTGAACAAATGTTGGAAGAATCATTAAAAACTATACATGCGGGAGAGGTAGTAGAAGGTACTGTCATCGATGTGAAACCTGAAGAAATCGTTCTCAACATCGGCTACAAGTCAGATGGTATTCTCACAAGAAACGAGTATACTAACGAAGCAAATGTAGACTTGACAACGGTTGCTAAAGTTGGCGACACAATGGAAGTAAAGATCCTGAAAGTAAACGATGGAGAAGGACAGGTTCTTCTTACTTACAAACGTCTTGCTGCAGACAGAGGTAACAAGAGAATTGAAGAAGCATTCAATAACAAAGAAGTATTGACAGCAACTGTTAATCAGGTATTGGATGGCGGACTTAGCGTAGTAGTTGACGAAGTTAGAATCTTTATCCCTGCAAGCCTTGTATCCGACACATATGAGAAGGATTTGAGCAAGTATGCAGGTCAGGAAATTGAGTTCGTAGTAAGCGAATACAATCCTAAGAGAAGAAGATATATCGGTGACCGCAGACAGCTTATCGTTGCAAAGAAATCCGAATTACAGAAAGAACTCTTTGAGAAAATCAAAGAAGGCGATGTTGTGGAAGGTACTGTTAAGAACGTTACCGATTTCGGTGCATTCATTGACCTTGGTGGTGCTGATGGACTGCTTCACATTTCTGAAATGTCTTGGGGCAGAGTTGAGCATCCTAAAAAAGTGTTCAAAGTTGGCGATACCGTAAATGTACTCATTAAAGAAATCACAGGCAACAAGATTGCACTCAGCCTTAAATTTGATGATGCTAATCCTTGGAAAGATGCAACAACAAAATATGCTGTTGGCACAGAAGTAACCGGTACTGTTGCCAGAATGACAGATTTTGGCGCATTCGTTGAATTGGAGCCCGGCGTAGATGCATTACTTCATGTATCCCAGATTTCTAAAGAACATGTTGAAAAACCTGCAGATGTTCTGAAGATTGGCGATGAAGTTACAGCAAAAGTTGTTGATTTCAATGAAGCTGACAAGAAAATCAGCCTGAGCATCAAAGCTATGTTTGCTCCCGAACCTACAGAAGAAGTAGCAGAGGAAGAGACAGATGCAGATGTTGTTCCTGTTGATATCGAAGCAGTAATCGCAGCAGAGGCTGAAGAAGAATAATTTTTACAAATAAGATGAAGTGGCGGTAAATTTTCATGGTATATGATTATGAATATTTCAAGAAAGAAATACTGGCAATAACCACCATTGATTTAAATGCGTATAAAGAAAAGCAGATGAAGCGTCGTATAGATACTTTGATAGCAAAACATAAAGTTGTTGGCTATGAAAAGTATGTACAGCTTTTGAAAACTGACAAAGAAAGATTTGATGAGTTTGTCAACTATCTGACCATTAACGTTTCCGAGTTTTACAGAAATCCGGACCAATGGCAGTTGTTGGACAAGACCATTATTCCGGAACTTATCAGTAAGTTTGGAAAGAACCTGAAGATATGGAGTGCGGCCTGTTCTACCGGTGATGAACCATATTCGTTGGTAATGGCACTCTCCAGACATATCCCTTTAAATCAGATTAAGATTTATGCCACGGATATAGACAAACAGGTTATTGAAAAAGCCAAAGCCGGTTTATATTCTGCAAAGAGTATTGCAGCTGTTCCGGAAGATCTCAAAAGCAAATATTTCACCCAGGTGGGACCTTCTTATCAGATTTCCAAGGAAATCAAAGACAGAGTTGAGTTTAAACAACACAATCTCTTGAAGGACACATATCCCACAGATGTTCATTTGATTGTATGTCGAAATGTTTTAATCTACTTTACCGAGGAAGCGAAAGATGAAGTGTTTGTAAAGTTCCAGAAAGCACTTGCACCTTCGGGTGTTCTCTTTATCGGAAGTACAGAACAGATTATCAATCATAGAGATATTGGATATGAGAGAAAGAATTCTTTCTTCTATGAAAAGAAATAATGTAAAAATAAAAGGTGTTACCGAAAGGTAGCACCTTTTTTTGCAGTTGTTCCTAAGAACTGTGTTGTTTGAAAGACAGAAGTCCGTATTTAATAGGACGCCGCAATCATCTTAATAATGTGGTTGGCGTATTTGTGGAAAGTTTCCCTGTCACGTTTTAGTTCGTCAGTGAGTTCAAAATATAAGCTTTTACTTTTGTAATCCCGTTTAAAGAAGGGTTCTACAAGCATGTCCCATTGAGGAAGATAACAAGAGAGTTTTCTTGTGTAGCAGGTTGCGGCTGTGGCAGGAACGCGGTGTTCTCTATCTACAAAGCCTGCAACAGATTTGTGCAGGGCCACATCTTCGGTGGGAAGATAGTAGTAATCGCTATAATTAGCATAAAAGTATTTTAATTCTTCTTCAATAACAGGTACTTTTAAGGATGCCATATTTCCTTCGGCCCTAAAGTAGCAATCATTGGCACCGACAGAAATGGTTTTGGGAAGATAACTTGGGAGTGAAAGGGTCATAATTAATTCCCGTTTGCTATTTCCGGCATAGTCGGTGTAGTGATTGGACTGTACTTTTTTCGCCGTTACGCCGCCTTCAAAAATATCGGAGTAAGACAAGATGGGAAGAATCTCCAGCATACCTTTCATATCGTCAAAGTTGTGTTGAAGTAATAAATTCCGGGCAAAATCTGTGGGCTCAGATATGTAATCTTTATAGATGCCGATTAGTTCACCGCCGTTGAAAGTGTCAATGCGGTTGATGTCCAGAAAACTTTCCAGGGTTTTCTGTTTGCAATTAGGAAGCTTTAAGAAAAACTTGTAGGGTGCAATTCTTTTATAGATATCAATACCGCAAAGCGAGCTTAAATTACAGGAAATATTGTAGTGCTCACATTTTTGCATAAGATAAGGCAGATCAAAATTATTGCCGTTAAAGTGAACGAGATAACGGTAATTTGAAATCAGTTCGGAAAAGGCATGTAACAGCTCTGTTTCCTGAGTGTCATCTTCGGCAAAAAACTGGGTGATGTGCCAGAAATTGTTTTCAAAATAGGCTATGCCAATCATATAAAGAGTAGAAGTTTTCGCGGTAAAGCCTGTTGTTTCAATATCAATAAAGAGAAAATCCTGCAGGGCAGAAATGCGTTCAAGAGGATATTGTATCTCGAAATTTTCCAATTTGCGGGTAATAGTAAACATAAATGCCTCCGTAACTGATAAAAGGTAATTTTGTACAGAAATTATATCACATTTTAGAAAAATACAGTAGCCTTTTGACGAAAAAAATAGTATATTAGTAAGTGGCAGTATTCGACAAAAAATATCTTTTTAGGAGGGACATCATGGCTAAACTTACCTTCGCGGGTGGCATACATCCGTATGATGGAAAAGATTTGTCCAAGGATAAAGCAATCAGGGAGGTACTTCCCCAAGGTGATTTGGTTTATCCTCTTTCTCAACATATCGGGGCACCTGCTGTGCCTGTAGTAAAAAAAGGAGATCATGTGCTGACCGGACAGTTGATTGCGGAAGCGGGAGGTTTTGTTTCTGCCCCGATTTACGCATCTGTTTCAGGTACGGTTAAAGCAATAGAACCGCGCAGAGTGGTTACCGGTGACAGCGTGATGAGTATTGTTATCGAAAATGATGATAAATACGAACATGTGGAATATCCGGCAGGAAAACCTCTGATTAAATATAGCAAGGAAGAGATCATTCAAAGGGTAAAGGATGCCGGTATCGTTGGTATGGGTGGTGCAGGCTTTCCTACCTTTATAAAACTTTCTCCAAAGGAACCGGAGAATATAGAATATGTAATTGTCAACGGAGCAGAATGTGAACCTTATCTGACCTCTGATTACAGACGTATGCTGGAAGAACCCAAAAAAGTAATAGGTGGTTTGAAAGCAATGCTGCGCTTGTTCGATAACGCACTGGGTATTATTGCAATTGAGGATAATAAGCCGGATTGTATTGAACTCATGAAGCGTCTTACAAAAAATGACAAGCGTATTGTTGTGAAAGCATTGAAAACAAAGTATCCTCAGGGAGCAGAGAGACAACTGATTTATGCTACAACAGGCAGAAAGATTAACTCCTCCATGCTTCCGGCAGATGCAGGATGCATTGTGGACAATGTAGATACCGTAGTGGCTATTTATACTGCCCTGGCAGAGGGTAAGCCTTTGATGGAGCGAATTGTAACCGTAACCGGTGATGCTGTAAGGAAGCCCCGTAACTTTAAGGTGCGTATTGGTACAAATTACCGCGAACTCATTGAAGAGGCAGGTGGCTTCAGGGTACAGCCTGAAAAGATTGTTTCCGGTGGTCCCATGATGGGCTTTGGCATTTTTGATTTGGATGTCCCGACTACCAAAATTGCGTCTGCGCTTTTGTGTCTGACAAAGGATGAGGTTTCCGCAATGGAACCTACTGCATGTATCAAGTGCGGCAGATGTGTGGAAGTGTGTCCCGGTAGGGTTGTGCCCGGTAAGCTTATGGCATGTGCGGTAAACGGGGATGAAGAGGGCTTCTTGAAAAATAACGGTATGGAGTGTTGTGAATGCGGTTGTTGCAGTTTTGTATGTCCTGCAAAGCAGCCTCTGACACAGACAATAAAATCTATGCGTAAGCAGCAGCTTGCGAAAAAGAAGAAATAGGAGGAGAAGGACGTGGCTGAAGATAAATTGCTGAAAGTATCGTCAAATCCCCATATCCGCAGTAAGGTTACAACAAACGGAATCATGCTTGCTGTGATTGCGGCATTAATGCCTGCAACGGGATTTGGTATTTATCATTTTGGATTCAGGGCGCTTGCAGTTGTTTTGGTAACTGTGGCTTCTACCGTAATTACAGAATTTTTATTTGGTATTTATAAAAAGAAACAGACAATCGGTGACCTGTCGGCAGTGGTAACAGGTTTGTTATTGGCATTGAATCTGCCTGTAAATATTCCTTTATGGATTGCAGCACTTGGTGGTGTATTTGCCATCTTGGTTGTAAAAATGTTGTTTGGCGGATTGGGTCAGAATTTTATGAACCCTGCATTGGCAGCAAGATGCTTTTTGTTGATTTCATTCCCTGCACTTATGACAGATTTTTCTTATGATACTTTTACGGGGGCAACTCCTCTGGCAGTATTGAAAAATGGCGGCGAAGTACAGCTTTGGGATATGATTGTAGGCAGAACTGCGGGAACCATCGGTGAGACTTCCGTGATTGCGATTTTGGCAGGTGCTTGTATTCTGATTTTCATGGGAATTATCGACCTTCGTATTCCCGGCTCATACATAGTGACTTTTGCTGTTTTCGTAACAGTATTTGGCGGTCATGGATTTGATATCAATTATTTATGTGCACAGCTTTGTGGTGGTGGACTTATGCTTGGTGCTTTCTTTATGGCAACCGATTATGTAACAAGACCCATTACTTCGAAAGGACAGATTGTATTTGGTATTATTCTTGGTCTTTTGACCGGCATTTTCCGTATTTTCGGACCGGGTGCAGAGGGAGTTTCCTATGCTATTATCATTGGCAACCTTCTTGTTCCCCTTATTGAGAAAGCAACTATGCCTGTTGCCTTTGGTAAAATTTCTCCCATGAAACAGAAGATGCTTGATGCAAAAGCAAAACGGGAAGAGAAAAGATTGGAAAAATTAGCTGCCATGGAAGCCGCTGAGTCAGAGGAGGTTTCCGGGGAAGTGGAAGGAGGTCAGGGAGATGAAGAATAAACATGAACTGGCCACCATGTTAAAAGAAGCGGCGATTTTATTCGCCATTACCCTGATTGCAGGATTGGCACTTGGCTTTACTTATCAGTTGACGAAGGAACCTATCCGTATCCAGCAGGAAAAGAAAGTACAGGAAGCCTGTCAGGCAGTATTTGCAGATGCTGCTGAATTTACACTTACGGAAATTCAGGTGTCCGAAGGTTTGCTTACAGAGTTTTCTGCAAAGGGAGTATCGGTAGGACAAATCTTTGAAGCCAAGAATGGTAGCGGTGTCAAACTTGGCTACGTTCTTGAAGTGGTATCTGCGGAAGGTTACGGCGGAAACATCGGACTCTATATGGGTGTGAGAAATGATGGTACTTTAAATGGAATTTCTATTTTGGAAATAGCGGAAACTCCCGGTCTTGGTATGGAAGCGGAGAATGTCCTTGCACCTCAGTTTGAAGGAAAAAAAGCAAGTGAATTTACCTATACCAAGGTTGGTGCGCAGAGTGACAATGAAATCGATGCGATTTCCGGAGCTACCATAACAACAGAAGCAGTTACCAATGCAGTAAATGCCGGATTAAAACTCTTTGCGAGCGAACTGCAGGAAGGAGGGGATGGCAATGAATAAAGCCGGTGAAAGATTATTAAACGGTCTGATTAAAGAAAACCCTACCTTCGTTTTGATGCTTGGTATGTGTCCTACATTAGCGGTAACATCTTCCGCAATCAATGGTTTGGGAATGGGTCTCACCACAGCTGTGGTTCTGGCACTTAGTAACATGATTATTTCATTGCTCAGAAAAGTGATTCCTTCCAGAGTGCGCATTCCTGCATTTATTGTTATCATTGCATCCTTCGTAACGATTGTGCAGTTGCTTTTGGAAGCATATTTACCTTCTTTAAATGATGCACTTGGTGTTTACATTCCGCTTATTGTTGTAAACTGTATCATTTTAGGCCGTGCGGAAGCGTATGCTTACTCTAATCCGCCTATCGCATCTTTGTTTGATGGTATTGGTATGGGACTTGGATTCTCTGTTGCACTGACAGCCATTGGTGCAGTAAGAGAGCTTTTAGGTGCCGGAAAGATTTTCGGTATTGATTTAGGACTTCCTTTTGAGCCTATCGGAATTTTTGTACTGGCTCCCGGTGCGTTTTTTGTACTGGCAGCACTTACAGCACTTCAGAATTATCTGAAGATCCGCGGTGAGAAAAAAGGAAGAGATATGAGTAAGATACAGTCCGGTTGTAATGAGGATTGCATGAGTTGTGGAGTGGAAGGCTGTTCAAAACGCTTCTATGATACTGAGGCAGAAACAGTGTATGAGGCTTCAACTGAAGAAACAGTGACGGAAGAAACCATTGCGGAAGAAGTAGCAGAAGTATCTGCTGAAGAACCTGCAGAAGAGACTGTTGTTACAGAATCTGAAGAGGTTGCAGTATTGGAAGAGGCCCCTAAAAAGAAACCGGCTAGAAAAACATCGGGAAGAAAAACCACAAAGAAATCTGCTGAAAAGAAAACGGTTGTTAAGGAAACAGAAACAACTGAAGAAGCAGAAACAGTTGAAAATACAGAAACAATTGAGAACACGGAAGCGGTTGAAGAAACTGCCCAAGAGGTTTTGACAGAGGAAAATGTACAGTCAGAACCTGAAAAGGAAGAAACTGATAAAAAAGAGTTTTCAGAAGAAGCGGCAAAAGAAGCAGTAAAGTCTGCGAAAAAGAAAACTGCAAAGAAGACAACGCCTAAAAAGGCAAAAAAAGAAGAAACTTTGGAAGTATTAGATTTGGACGAGGAGGATAAAGCATGAGTACAGTAAAAGATTTGCTGATTATTTTGGTTAGCTCCTCTTTGGTGAGCAATGTAGTACTGAGCCAATTCCTGGGACTTTGTCCTTTCCTTGGAGTGTCCAAAAAGACAAATACCGCGGCAGGTATGGGTACGGCAGTTATTTTTGTTATTACTCTTGCCAGTGCGGTGGCAGGTGTGATTTATAAGTATATCCTGCAGCCTTTTGGAATCGAATATTTGCAGACAATTGTATTTATTCTGGTTATTGCAGCTTTGGTACAGTTTGTGGAAATGTTTTTGAAAAAATTTATCCCGTCCTTGTATAAAGCATTGGGTGTATACCTTCCCCTTATCACGACCAACTGTGCGGTTTTGGGTGTTGCCCTGACAAACGTACAGAAAGAATACGGTATATTGACAGGTGTGGTAAACGGATTTGCAACTTCTGTTGGATTTACCATCGCAATTGTTATTTTGGCAGGTCTTCGCGAGAAGATGGAATACAACGATTTTCCGGAATCCTTCAAAGGAATGCCTATGGTGCTTGTTACAGCAGGACTTATGGCAATTGCGTTCTGTGGATTCCAAGGATTGTTATAGGAGGTTGACAGATGGATATGATGAGTATACTGACAGCCGCTGCGGTTGTCGGAATTGTAGGTGTATTTATTGGTCTGTTCCTCGGAATTGCGGGAATTGCTTTTAAAGTAGAAGTGGATGAGAAAGAAGAAGCAGTGCTTGCTGCACTCCCCGGAAACAACTGTGGTGGTTGTGGCTTTGCCGGTTGTGCCGGTTTGGCAGCTGCAATCGCAAAAGGTGAGGCCTCTGTAAATGCCTGTCCTGTAGGTGGTGACTTGGTTGGAAAACAGATTGCTGAGATTATGGGAGTGGAGGCCACGGACACCAAGAGAATGGTAGCCTTTGTACATTGTCAGGGGGATTGTGAGAAAACCCATAACGATTATGAATATGTAGGAATTGAAGACTGTGGCATGCTGGCATTTGTGCCAAACGGAGGTCCGAAATCCTGTAATTACGGTTGCCTTGGTTATGGTTCCTGTGTAAAGGCCTGCCCTTTTGACGCTATTCATGTAATAAACGGCGTTGCAGTTGTAGACAAAGAGGCATGTAAGGCATGTGGAAAATGTGTGGCGGCTTGTCCGAAAAATTTAATTTCTATTGTGCCTTATGAAACACCGTATCTGGTAGCCTGCAGTTCTATGGACAAAGGTCCTGTGACCATGAAGGCATGTAGTGTTGGTTGTATCGGATGTGGAATTTGTGTGAAGAATTGTCCTGCCGGTGCAGTGACAGTTGAAAACTTTAAAGCAGTGATTGACCCCGAAAAATGTACCGGTTGCGGTACCTGCTTAGAAAAGTGTCCTAAAAAAGCGATTGTACAAGCGTAGAAAGGAGCCCCTGTTATGAGATTACCGGAAGAGTATGATAATGAACCAAAGATAAACAAATCTGCCGTGTATAGTGTAGTAGGGGTGTTTCTGTTTGTAATTATAGTGCTGGTTATAGTTCTTCTGGTGAATTTCCGGAGTGGAACATCCAATGTCCAAAATAACGGAAACGGCAATAATGTTCAAACACCCAATGAGCAAAGTGGTGGACCGGCAGATAGTAGCCTGAGCGGAGTGATGTCCCCTGATGACTTGGATTTCTGGGATATGTATCCTGTGGAATCTCAGGAAAAGGAGTCTGAAACAGAAAAGGATAAGGACAAAAATAAAGAGAAGAATCCTGCCACAGACGGAAGACATACAAAGGTAATTAATGCAGAGGGAGAAGAGGAGTGGGTTTTGATCAATTCTTATCTCACAAAGCATGCTTATGATTTTACCAAATTGGTATGTCAGTCTGATATCATGAAATACTATGTGGATGGAAAACAGACATCTTATGCAGGGGTGGACATTTCAGAAGAACAGGATTATGTGGATTTCGTTAAATTAAAAAAATCCGGAATCAGCTTTGTAATGATCCGGGTGGGTGCCAGAAAATATAGTACGGGACAAATCAAACAGGATGAGTACTTTCAGGAAAATATTAAGAGAGCAACAGATGCAGGATTAGATGTAGGCGTTTACTTTTTCTCCCAGGCGATTTCCGAAGCGGAGGCTGTGGAGGAAGCAAACTTTGTGCTTGATAGCATCAAAGGCTATGAAGTAACTTATCCTATTGTATTTCAGATGTCCTATATAAATAATGACAGCTCCAGAATAGATTCACTGGATGTGGATCAAAAGACGGATATTGCAGAAAAATTTTTGCAGACTGTGAAGGATGCCGGATATGTGCCCATGGTATACGGTACAAAGGAATGGTTGATTAAACGTGTAGATTTAAGCAGGCTAATTGAGTATGATATCTGGCTGAGCCAGCCGGGCGATTTGCCGGATTATCCTTACAAATTTTCAGTCTGGCAATATGCTACAGATGGAAACATAGGCGGTATTTCCGGAGGAGCCAATTTGAATATCAGTTTTATTGATTATTCGGAGAAATAGAATATAATTTTGGCGAAACTTTTAAATCGGCGTAAATATTTGCGTAGGCGGAAGGAGAGAAATTCTCCAGATAGTTTACCGGATAGTTACGCCGAATTCCTTGTTTTGACAAAATATCGATTGCTTTGTTGTATGCAATTGCGGCTTCTTCCATGGTATCGTAGGTACCGATGTTGTAGTAGCCATTTACATGAATCCTTGCCAGGTATTGCATATGGTCTTTTCCCCTTTGGGGAATTACACCATGATATTGATTGAATATTTCCAGATTTTCACGGCGGAAATCTGTAGGGTCGTCATTCAAGAAACGATAGTCCCTTCCCGGCACACCATAGTTTTTGATGCCGAAACGGCCAAGAATATTTACCTGCATACCAAAATCAGCTACGAAATAGTGTCCGCCACGGCGCATGATTTTGTGGGAGGAGAAGTAAAACAGGTCATCAATATCGAATTTCAAAATAGTGGAGGGTGACAAATAGTAATAGAAAAATTTAGGACGCACGTAAATCGGAGTTGCAAAATACATGCGGTTATCACGAAGGTTGATTAAACAGACCCATTTCTCAAAGGAGAGATAGTGGGTCTCTTTTTTATAGTCTGAAATAGACGGGAGGGAATCTGTATCCGAGGTGGTACGTAGAAGACTGCAGGCTTCCAGATAAGCCAGATGCCCTTTTTCGGCAGTTTCAAAACTACCGATGCTGATATGTTTTCCGCGATGAGTCAGTGAGGCACGATAGTAAACTGTGCCGTCCTTTTTGGTGGCTGGGTATACTCCCTGTGGCAGATTATCCATGGAATCCCTCCTTTGGTGATTTTTCATTTGTGAGAAGTTATTTAAAATATTATAGCATGCATGTCAAAATAACACAACTTTGGAAAACAATTGTATTTTTAGGAATAAAGGCGAGGGCGGCCACATATAATGGTAAGGGGAAATTTGTTATAAAAGGTGATGGTTTTATGTATAAAAAATATACAATTGCTTTATCGTTGGGAAGTTTTGTCGTGTTTTCAGCTTTGTTTTGTGTGAGAGGAATACAGCTGAATAAAGCTTTGGCTGAACAGATTTTAGTACCGGTGACAAATTCTGAGGTCAATGAGTATAGCATAAAGGAGCACAATTATATTGGACAGGCAGTGGCCTCGGGACAAAGAATTGTGGATTATGAGATTATTGAAAACAAATGGATATATCCGCTTTCAGAAGAAGATTATGAGGTCTTATTGCGTATCGTGGAAGCGGAAGCGGGGGGAGAAGGCGAAAAGGGTAAACTTCTGGTGGCTAATGTAGTGCTAAACAGAATGAACAGTAAAGATTTTCCGGATACGGTGAAGGATGTTGTTTTTCAAAGAAGTGGACAAACTTATCAATTTTCGCCTATAAGTGACGGAAGATATTATACGGTAGAAATCACAAAAGAAACTGTCCGGGCTGTGGAACGGGCACTTATGGGAGTGGATTATTCTGAAGGGGCATTGTTCTTTGCAGCGAGAAAATCTGCAGATCCGGAAAGAATGAAATGGTTTGATGAAAATCTGGTGTTTCTTTTTAGTTATGGCGGCCATGAATTTTTTAAATAGTAGATTTCTTTTAATAACGTTGCGTAGCAGGGGAACTTGTGCTATACTTTTTAAGATTTAAGAGATAAAATGGCGTAAAATTAGAAAAAACGCAGATTGGAGTTCGCTATGGAAGTATTTTACAGCAGTACCAGAAACCAAAATGAAAAAGTAACCGCATCACAGGCAATTTTGAAAGGTTTGTCAGACGATGGTGGTTTGTTTGTTCCGGATCATATTCCGGCGTTAGATAAAAGTTTAAAAGAACTTTCCGGTATGACATATCAGGAAGTTGCGTATGAAGTAATGAAGCTTCTTTTAACAGATTTTACGGAAGAGGAGTTGAAAAACTGTATTAATAGAGCATATGATTCTAAATTTGATACAGAAGTGATTGCACCTCTCGTAGAAGCAAAGGGAGCTTATTATCTGGAGCTCTTCCACGGTGCAACCATTGCATTTAAAGATATGGCACTTTCCATTTTGCCTCATCTTTTAATTACATCTGCCAGAAAGAATGATGTAAAAAATGAAATCGTTATTTTGACAGCTACTTCCGGTGATACCGGTAAAGCGGCATTGGCAGGTTTTGCAGATGTAGAAGGAACAAGAATTGTTGTATTCTATCCGAAGAACGGTGTAAGTCCTATTCAGGAAAAGCAGATGGTTACCCAAAAAGGTGCAAATACATATGTGGTTGGTATTACAGGTAATTTTGACGATGCCCAGACCGGCGTGAAAAATATTTTCTCTGACAAGGAACTGGCAAAGGAAATGGAAGAGAAAGGTTTCCAGTTCTCTTCAGCAAACTCCATTAATATCGGACGTCTGGTTCCCCAGATTGTTTATTACGTATATGCATATGCAAAACTTCTTGCGGAAGAAAAGATTGCTGAAGGAGAAAAAATCAATGTGGTTGTTCCTACCGGTAACTTTGGTAATATTCTGGCAGCTTTCTATGCAAAGAATATGGGACTTCCCATTGCAAAATTGATTTGTGCATCCAATGATAATAAGGTACTTTATGATTTCTTTGAGACCGGTGTTTATGACAGAAACAGAGAATTTGTGCTGACAACATCTCCTTCCATGGATATTTTGATTTCCAGTAATTTGGAGCGTCTGATTTACCGCATTGCCGGTAATGATGCAGGTAAGAATGCACAGCTTATGGCGGCTCTTTCCGGACAGGGCAAGTATGAGATTACTGCTGATATGAAAGCACAGCTTACAGACTTTTATGGAAATTATGCAGATGAGGCATGTACGGCAGAGACTATCAAAAATATTTATGAAGACTGCGGATATGTAATTGATACCCATACTGCAGTTGCAGCAGCGGTTTATGAGAAATATGTGGCTGATACAAAGGACGAGACAAAAACGGTAATTGCATCTACAGCAAGTCCTTTCAAATTTACCAGAAGTGTTATGAATGCCATTGACTCAAAATATGATGAGATGGGTGATTTTGAATTAGTGGATGAACTTTCAAAAATTGCTAATGTGACAGTACCGGGGGCAATCGAGGAGATCCGTACAGCACCGGTCATTCACGATCATGTATGCGACAAAGAGGAAATGAAAACTGTTGTAAAGGCCTTTTTGGGAATGTAAGTTCGGGGGGACTTAAGGCTTCGTGATTCAGGCCATGTGTGGTCAGAGGTATAACATGAAGAGAACAAAACACATATTAGTAGTAGATGACGTGACTTTGAACCTGAGAGTTGCTGAAGATGTGCTGAAAGATAAGTATAGAATTAGTTTGGCTTCCTCAGGCAAAGAAGCTTTGGAGTTTTTGCAAAAATCAATTCCGGATTTGATTTTACTGGATGTTATTATGCCTGATTTGGATGGATATGAGACCTTTGCCCGCATCCGGGAAATGAAAGGAATGAGCGAAGTACCCATTATTTTTCTGACGGCAGATATCGGCGTAGGTAGCGAGGTTATGGGATTGCAGATGGGGGCAATGGATTATATACATAAGCCTTTTGATCCTAACATTATGCTAAGTAGAATAAAACGTGTACTGGAAATTGAGGATATCAAAAAACAGTTGGAGGCGTCTGCCAAAAAGGACAGTCTGACCGGCTTGTGGAACCGCAATTATCTTCAGGAGGTCTTGAACCGCGCCGGAGATATGGGGGCGCAGGGCGCGTTTGTACTATTTGATATGGATAATTTTAAATATGCCAATGATACTTTCGGTCATTTGGTAGGGGACGCAGTGCTTGCCAGATTTGCGGACGGCTTGAGGGAACGGATGAACCCCGGGGATGTGGCCTGCCGTTTGGGCGGTGATGAGTTTGCAGTGTTTATCAATGATCCTATGAGTAGGGCAGAGTTTGCCCGGTATATGTCTGAATGGATTAAGGAGTTGGAAAACGCCATTCAGGTGGTAAAGGGGGAAGATACACATATTACGGTTTCAGCTGGAGTGGTTGGTATGCCCTCTGACGGAAAAGATTTTCTTACGCTTTACAATAAAGCTGATAAGGCGCTGTATCATGTAAAGAAAAACGGAAAGAGAGCCTTTCATTTTTATCAGGAAAAGGAAACCGTTGATTTCGAAAGCTTGAATAATCAGGTGAATTTAAATGAAATCAGAGACCGTATTACGGATAAGCAGGGATATAAAGGCGCATTTCAGTTGGAATATGAAGGCTTTAGTCATGTATATCAATTTATTGAGCGTAGCATTGAACGTTCTAAAAGAAATGTACAGATGGTACTGCTCTCTGTAAGAGCCATACAGGACATGGAGCAGGACCATGACAGTACCGGAGTATTGATCCGTTTGATGGAGGATACGATTGTTAATTCTCTCAGACGTGGCGATGTGGCAAACCGCTATAATAACTCTCAATATGTTATCCTACTTGTAGACGCAAATTTGAAGGATGGAAGTATGGTGGCAGAACGTATTATAGGAAAATGCCAGCAGCAGTTCAACGAATGCGGCTATGTGATTAATTATGATATTCAGACGATAGAAAAGTAAATGCAGATTAATGAAAAATAAAAGACCTGACCATGTTAAATGGCCGGGTCTTTTTTGGTATTCGTTACAGATATGTAAGTTAACGATTTTCTAAAGTGACATAATCCTGGTCTTCAAGAACCGGTTTGTAAGCGGGGCGGATGATTTTTCCGTTATTTGCCAGTTCTTCCAAACGGTGTGCACTCCAGCCGGATATTCTTGCAATGGCGAAAATGGGAGTGTACAGTTCCATGGGAAGTCCCAGCATATGATAAACAAAACCGGAATAGAAGTCTACATTGATGCTGACACCTTTATACATTTTCCGCTCTTCGGCAATGATTTGGGGTGCAAGCCGTTCTACTGCAGCATACAAACCAAATTCTTTGTGCAAGCCCTTCTCCATGGAAAGTTTTTCCACGAAGGAACGGAAGATAACCGCTCTGGGGTCAGATTTTGAGTATATGGCATGACCGACACCATAAATCAGTCCGGCACGGTCAAAGGCCTCTTTATGTAACAATTTCTTTAAATATTCGGAGATTTCTTCGTCATCTGTCCAGTCGGATACTTCGCGTTTCATTTCCTCGAACATTTGAACAACCTTAATATTGGCACCGCCGTGACGGGGTCCTTTTAAGGAACCGATAGCGGCAGCGATAGTAGAATATGTATCTGTCAAAGACGAGGTAACCACATGTGTGGTAAAGGAAGAGTTGTTACCTCCTCCGTGTTCCATGTGAAGTACAAGTGCTATATCTAATATTTTGGCTTCCAGCGGGGTAAATTTTCCGTCAGGTCTTAAAATATGTAAAATGTTCTCTGCGGTAGAGTATTCGGGAACAGGCTGATGAATAAAGAGACTGTTTCCGTCATGATAGTGGCTGTAAGCCTGATACCCGTAAATGGAGAGCAAAGGAAACAGACTAATCAGCTGAAGACACTGCCGAAGAACATTGGGGAGAGAAGTGTCATCGGCTCTGTCGTCATAGGAATAGAGTGTCAGAACGCTTCTTGCCAAGGTGTTCATCATATCACGGCTTGGAGCTTTCATGATTATGTCCCGGACAAAACTGGTGGGAAGAGTGCGATATGCTGCCAGCATAGTCTGAAAACTTTCTAACTCTTTTTTGTTGGGTAGTTGACCAAACAAAAGGAGATAGGTGCTTTCTTCAAAACCAAAACGGTCTTCGCTTGTAAAGCCTTCTACTAAATCTTCCACGTTGTAACCCCGGTAAAATAGTTTGCCGTGGGCAGGAACGGATTCGCCGTTTACGATTTCAGTGGCACGTACATCGGAAATATGGGTTAAACCGGCAAGGACACCTTTTCCGTTTAGATCACGAAGTCCTCTCTTTACATCATATTTGGTAAAAAGTTCAGTCTCGATAATGCCATTTTTCTCGGAAAGTTCAGCTAAATGAAAAATTTCGGGTGTAATGTCATAGTAAGAATTATGATCCACCGTTCGCTCCTCCTTTCTTTTGATGCTTTAACGCATGAATAATGCGCTGTGCGAAAACTTTTGTTTTAGTTTATCATGCAGGTGGAAAGTGTGGCAAGGAAAATATTAAAAATCATAAACTTTTTATATTTTGTGGATTTTTTCCGTAACCCGTATTACAATAAATACGTTTGAAGAAAGCAAAACGGAGGACGTAAATATGACAGTGCAGGAAATGTTGTCTCACGTAGATCATACCCAGTTAAAGGCATTTGCAACCTGGGAGGATATCAAAAAGTTATGCGAGGAAGCGATACAGTTCAATACAGCCAGTGTATGTATTCCTTCCTGCTATGTAAAAAGGGTAAGAGAATATTTTGGAAGTGAAATAAATATTTGTACCGTAGTAGGATTTCCTTTGGGTTATTGTAATACAGAGGCTAAGGTGGCAGAAACCTTGAAGGCCATAGAAGAAGGCTGCGATGAAATTGATATGGTAATCAATATCAGCGATGTAAAAAATGGAGATTACACAAAAGTGACAGAGGAAATTAAGGCACTGAAAAAGGCTTGCGGAAATCATATCCTTAAGGTGATTATAGAAACCTGTTATCTGACGGACGAAGAAAAAATAGCTATGTGTAAGTCTGTGACAGAAGCAGGGGCTGATTATATTAAAACCT
This sequence comes from Lachnospiraceae bacterium, assembly GCA_045589155.1. GTDB lineage: Bacteria > Bacillota > Clostridia > Lachnospirales > Lachnospiraceae > Acetatifactor. Next base: position 33,571 of record JAZNGC010000018.1, on the reverse strand, counting down.
CTACCGGTTTTGGTACGGACGGGGCAACCGTGGCAGATGTGAAGTTGATGAAAGAGCATATCGGTCCGGGTGTGAAAATAAAGGCCGCAGGGGGTGTTTCTACATTAGATGATTTAAGAATCTTCCTCGAACTGGGTTGTGACCGTATCGGTACATCCCGTGCAGTAGGACTTTGTAAGGGCGAAATGACTGGAGGATATTAAATATGGAAAATAAAAAAATTATGGATAGAATAGTGGCACTCCGGAAAGTCATGAAGGAAGCCGGAGTGGATTTTTACATGATGCCTACGGCAGATTTCCACAATTCAGAATATGTAAACGGATATTTCAAAGTGAGAGAGTATTTCTGCGGATTTACCGGTTCTAACGGAACTCTGGTAGTATGGCAGGAGGGAGCAGGTCTGTGGACAGACGGAAGATATTTTATCCAGGCGGACAGAGAACTTGCAGGAACCGGTGTCACTCTCTATAAAATGGGCGAAGAAGGGGTCCCTACTATTTTAGAGTTGTTAAAAGAAAAAATGCAGGCAGGACAAACCCTTGGCTTTGACGGAAGGGTGATAAATGCATCTGCAGGAGAAATGTATGAGAAAGCACTGGCAGAAAAAGGTGCAAAAATTTCATATGAAGAAGACCTGGCAGAAAAAGTCTGGACAGACAGACCGGCACTTCCCTGCGGAAAAACCTTTGTAATTCAGGAGAAAATAGCAGGAAAAAGCGTTATGGAAAAACTGGCAGATGTAAGGAAAAAAATGGCAGAGGAAAAGACAAGTGCCCATCTGCTTACGAAATTAGACGATTTGATGTGGCTCTTTAATATCAGAGGCTGTGATGTGGAATGTAATCCCGTGGCCCTTTCTTACGGATACATTACAGAGGAGAAGGCGTATTTGTTTATTCAGTCAGGGGCTCTTTGTGAAGAGGTAAGTGCTCACCTGAATGCTGCAGGAGTCATTGTGAGAGAGTACAGTCAAGTGGTTTCCTTCCTGGAGACAGAGATGCCTACAGGGGATAAGGTTTTAACCGATTTAAGACACTGCAATTACACCCTTTATAAAAAAGTGGCAAATAAATGTACTGCAGAGAATAAGAAGAATCCTACCGAACTGTTAAAAGCAATCAAAAATCCTGTAGAGTTGGAAAATATGAAGAAGGTATACCTGCAGGACAGTGTGGCATTAACGAAATTCATTTACTGGGTAAAGAAGAATGTTGGGAAGATGGAAATAACAGAAGTGTCTGCTGCGGATTATCTGGATAACTTGAGAAGGGAGATTCCCGGATTTCTTGATTTGTCTTTCCCAACCATCTCCGGTTATAACGCTAATGCTGCTATGATGCATTACGAGGCAACAGCGGAAAACCACGCAGTATTGGCACCGGAAGGAATGCTTTTGGTGGATTCCGGCGGACAGTACATGGGTGGAACCACAGATGTGACAAGAACCATTGTACTTGGTCCTATTTCAGATGAAATTAAGTGTCATTATACAGCAGTGGCATCCGGTATGCTCCAACTAAGTAAAGCAAAATGGCTCTATGGCTGTACCGGAAGAAATCTGGATATTTTGGCAAGACAGCCCCTGTGGAATATGGGAATAGACTATAAGTGCGGTACGGGACACGGCGTAGGTTATATCTTGAATGTGCATGAAGGTCCCCAGAATATCAGATGGAAGTTTATGGAGGGTATGACAGAGGCTGTACTTGAAGCCGGTATGGATGTTACAAACGAGCCGGGTGTCTACATTGAAGGAAGCCATGGTATCCGTATTGAAAACGTTATGGTGGCACAGAACGATGTGAAAAACGGTGATGGCCAGTTCATGAATTTTGATACCTTAACCTATGCCCCAATTGATTTGGATGCAATTGACGTAAAGTATATGACTGCAGAAAACAGGGCATTTTTAAACGAGTATCACAGTCAGGTGTTTGCTAAGGTTTCACCGTATCTTAACGAAGAAGAGCAAGAGTGGCTGCGAGAAGTTACAAAGGCAGTTTAGGGCCCAAAATAAAACAAAGAATGCATATACATTTTTAACAATGAATATTGACTTTTCAAATGGTCTCTGCGATAATAGACTAGACGTACAAGGCGAGTTATTATCTCAGGGACCATTGTACGATTCAGCAAACTACCGTTATGCGGTAAAAATACATATAATTTAAGGAGGACATAGTATGTCAACAAAAGCATATTATCCCATTTCCGAAATCGGTGCAGGTAAGCCGGGATTTTCCAAAACCCGTTCTATTATCGAAGCAGCTTTTTACGGAAACAACGTAGTAAAAGTAAACACATTGAAAGAAGCTTATGAACTGGCTAAAAATTCACCCGGAACAATCGTTACCGATATGCCTATTAAAGATGGTGAAACATTTGGTCTTGAGAAAGATGCAAAGGTTCTTCTGTTCAACGATGGTGCTGTAACAGGCCGTTACGCTCAGGCTCGTCGTATCAAAGGTGAACCCGGTGTTGACGAAGGAAAACTTGATAAAGTTGTTATGGACGCTGTTTATGAAACACGTTGGAAAACAATGTATCATGCAGAATGTTTCGTAGGTCTTGATCCTGAATTCATGGTAAAAGCACACCTTCTTATTCCCGAAGGAGAAGAGAACCTGCTTTACAACTGGATGATTAACTTCCAGTACATGTCTGACGAATATGTAAAAATGTACAAAAATTCCAAACCCGTAGGCGATGGCAAAGAGCCTGATATCTACATTTTCTCCGATCCCCAGTGGGCACCCCACGAGGCTCCCGATGTAGATTACAGCTGCCTTAGCGATCCTCTTACACTGTGCTACTTCGATACAAACGAAAACTGCGCAGCTATCCTTGGTATGAAATACTTTGGTGAGCACAAAAAAGGTACTCTGACAATGGCTTGGGCTTTGGCTAACAGAAACGGTTACGCTTCCTGCCACGGTGGTCAGAAAGAATATATCCTGGCTGACGGTTCCAAATACGTTGCATCCGTATACGGTCTGTCCGGATCCGGTAAATCTACACTTACACACGCTAAACACGGCGGAAAATACGAAATCAAAGTTCTTCACGACGATGCTTTCATTATCAACACAGATACATGTGCATCCATCGCTTTGGAGCCTACATATTTCGATAAAACATCCGATTATCCTACAGGCTGCCCTGACAACGAGTATCTGTTGTCCGCTCAGAACTGTTCCGCAACTCTTGACGAGAATGGAAAAATCCAGCTCGTTACAGAGGATATCAGAAACGGTAATGGCCGTGCTATCAAATCCAAACTGTGGTCCCCTAACCGCGTAGATAAGATTGACGCTCCTGTAAACGCAATCTTCTGGATTATGAAAGACCCCACCATTCCTCCTGTAGTTAAACTGAAAGGTGCAGCTCTTGCATCTGTTATGGGTGCTACACTTGCTACAAAAACTTCCACAGCAGAACGTGTTGCTGCAGGTACAGACTTGAACGCTCTTCGTATCGTTCCTTATGCTAACCCCTTCAGAACATATCCTCTGGTTAATGACTATGAGAAGTTCAAAAAGCTGGTTGAGGAGAAGAACGTAGACTGCTACATCGTAAACACAGGCGATTTCATGGGCAAAAAAGTTAAACCCGCTGATACACTTGGTATTCTTGAGACAATCGTTGAAGGAAAAGCTAAGTTTGAAAAATGGGCTAACTTCGAAGATATCGAAATCATGTATGACTGGTCCGGCAAGACAGGTGACTTCACACCTGATATGAGCGACAAAGATTACGTTGCAGCTCTTAAGAACGCTATGCAGAACCGTGTAGATGCAGTAGAAGGCTTCGCAGTTAAAAAAGAAGGTTACGACAAACTTCCCGATGAAGCTCTTGAGGCTCTGAAGAAAGTTGTTGCTAACGCTAACACACTGTAATAAATATCCATTTAATATAGTGACAAAAAAGGATAATCTTCGGGTTATCCTTTTTCTTTTTGCCAATAAATATCTCTTGTATTTAGGGCATGTTTTGGATATAATAATCTTAACCTGGGATGCACGATAACTCTTGTTCATTTTGAACCTACAGATACTTTAAACGGGATTCCTATATTGCCAAGTGGCTGTCAAGCCTCCACTCATTTGAGGATTGCAGGGGAAGGCAAAAGTTTGGTTGCGGTCACCCACCTAGCTATGCTAGGAGTCAAAAGGCAAGAGCCGGCATTTTGGGGGAACAAAAGAGAAAGAAGAGCAGCTTTAGGGCTGCTCTTTTGTGATATGAAGGGAACAAAGTAAAGGGGGATAGCAGATGAACAGAACTGAAAAAAGACAGATTAAAATCATAGCTTGTCTGATCGGTATTGTTATTTTGTTTTTAATTGCGCTGGCGATTTTGGTGCGGAAAATACCAATGGAACAACCTCCTGTACATATTCCGGTAGTGGAGAATTTATATAATGTATGGGTTACAGAGGTAACGGAAGAATATATATGCGTTTATGATGGAGAAAGACGTATTTATGATATCAGTGAAACATTAAGAGAAGGAGAAGTAGAAAAAGCAAGAGAGCAGGTTGCGGATATTATACTGACGGATGGTGTTCTGACCGGAATTAAGATAAAGAGTGCAGAGAAGCTGACAGGAAAAGTTCTCCGCGTGATAGGCGGATGGGGAGTTGAAATCGAAGGAGTAGGGACTTTGGAGTTTGCTGAAAATGTCAAGATGTACTTATTGTACGATTCCTTGGCATTGGCAAGTGAAAAGGACATCCGGATCGGTTATAGTTTCTGTGATTTTGTTTTGGAAGACAGGAAAATTTGCGGGGTTCTAATAACCAGAGACGAGTCTATGGAGTATATCCGGGTACAAATCAGAAATTCAAATTATGAGGCATTGATCCATGATAAGGTAAGGTTTACCGCGGATACAGATTATATATTACGTTATGAGGGAAGCGGGGGAGTGACGGAAGAGTTTCATCACAGTGGAGATGTGCTGGAATTAACTGTGAACAGTGAATGTTTTGAGTATGGCAGGGTTTATATTGTTCCGGTAGCACTTACCGGTAAGATTTCCCTTTTGTCTGTCAACAGGAATCAAGGCACGCCTTCATACAGGGGAATTCTGGAACTGGCAAAATCGGAAGATGGGATTTACGTAATAAACGAGTTACTGTTAGAAGAATATTTGTATTCTGTAGTGCCCAGTGAAATGCCATCGGATTATCCTTTGGAAGCATTGAAGGCTCAGGCTGTATGTGCAAGAACCTATGCATATGGGCACATGTTGAAAACTTCTTCCAGGCTATACGGTGCGCATGTGGATGACAGTTCCACTTATCAAGTGTACAATAACATAACTGAAAATGAAAATACAACTACTGCGGTTAGGGAGACAAGTGGACAACTGTTGTATGTGGCAGGGGATAATGGTGAAATTCCGGCAGATACTTATTATTATTCCACTTCATGCGGCTTTGGTACGGAAACGGACATATGGAAAGGAACAGCGACAGATAGTCTTGATTATCTGCCGGCCAAAAGAATAGCCAATACAGTTCAATTGACTGTGCATGGGGAAACAGATGAGAAATATACAGCAAACAGTTTGATGGATGAGGATGTGTTTGGAGAGTTTATCCGTAATACTTTTCATTCGGATTATGAAGCAGTAGAACCCTGGTATCGCTGGAAATATTCGGTGGAAGAGATTGATGCAGAACGGATGTTATCGGTGCTGCAAAGCAGATATGAAGCAAATTCCAAGTTGATTTTGACCAGGGATAAAACGGGAGAGTTTGTCAGTAAGCCAATAAAGAAGTTGGAAGATATTAAGGAAATTGCAGTTATTCTCAGGAATGAGGGTGGAATAGCGGATGAACTTTTAATCGAAACAGACAGTCAGATGATAAAAGTTATTTCTGAGTATAATATCCGCAGTGTATTATGTGACGGTGTGACAAAGGTGGTAAGACAGGATGGCAGTAAAGTATCTATGCCAAGCTTACTACCCAGTGCTTTTTTTGTGATTACAACTGGTAAAGAAGATGGAAACGTGGTAGGATATACTATAGCAGGCGGTGGTTTCGGGCATGGCGTCGGCATGAGTCAGAACGGAGCAAGACAAATGGCAGGGAGCGGTATGAATGCCACAGAAATACTTGAATTTTTCTATGAAGGAAGCAATGTGAAAAAAATATATTAGGTGAAATGAATGATTCAAAAATGTTATATAATCTTTAGAGATTTTGCACGGCAGATGAAAGAAAAAAATATCAGTGCTTTTTCTGCCAGTACAGCATTTTTTTTCTTTATTTCTTTAGTCCCCATGTTGATTCTGGTATGTACCATTATACCTTATACGCCGATGACAGAGGAAAATCTGATAGAAGCAATAACGGATGTTATGCCGGAGAGCGTAGATGGACTGGTGGTAAACATAGTGGCGGATGTATATGAAAAGTCTGTAGGACTTATATGGTTTGTTGCCATTGCCATGATTTGGTCAGCCGGAAAAGGAGTGCTTGCATTGATGCGGGGACTGAATGCCATAAATGACGTGAAAGAAGAGCGGAATTATTTTCTGGTGCGCATTGTTGCATCCTATTACACGGTTGTTATGCTGGTAGGGATGATATTGTCTTTGACAATTATGGTATTTGGGAATGTATTAATTCAGGTGGTTTTAAGATATATACCACAATTAAGTCTTTTTTTAGAGGTTTTGGGAAACTTCCGCTTTCTATTGGTATGGATGGTGCTTGCAATATTGTTTACCGGTGTTTACACTTACATGCCAAATAAGAAGATGGTATATAAAGAGCAGATTCCGGGAGCGGTATTTTCGGCTGTGGTTTGGAGTTTCTTTTCCTGGGGATTTTCACTCTATGTTGATGCACCGGGGACCTTTGGAATTTACGGAAGTATGTCCATTATTGTGATTGTAATGTTATGGCTATATTTTTGCATGTATATTATTCTGATTGGAGCACATTTAAACAGATATGTTAAGCCGGTAAATAAAGTGCTGACAAAAAGCACAGGAAGATAAAATAAACAAATTTAGGAGGTACTTAAGATGGCAAAAGAAAAAGGAAAGGGATTTATAGCTGAGTTTAAAACATTTATTACACGCGGTAACGTTATGGACATGGCAGTGGGTGTTATTGTAGGTGGAGCATTTACTTCTATCGTAACATCTTTGAACAAGGATATTCTGACTCCGCTTTTGGCAATTTTTGGGGGAACGGATTTTTCCCATTTGACAGTAACGCTGGGCAGTGGGGAGGAAGCTCCCATTCTGTATTACGGAAATTTTATTACAGCTGTTATTAATTTTCTGATTACAGCATTTATGATTTTCCTTTTGATTAAAGGAATAAATTCCATCAGTAAAAAACTTGCCAAAAAGAAGGAAGAACCTGTGGCAGCGCCTACTACAAAAACATGTCCTTACTGCAAGAGCACAATTCCTTTAGAGGCAACAAAATGTGCATATTGTACATCTGATTTATCTGATGGGGAATAGTGAAAGACTGGAAAAGATAAAATTTAGGGAGACAAACATTAATGGCAAAAGAGTTATTAAAAAGAGAACAGGTAAGAGAGGAAGATACCTGGAATCTGAAAGATTTATTTGAGAGTGCGGAAGATTGGGAAAAATGCCTTGTGGCTATTAAAGAAGAAGCCAATAAGGTGATTGAGATGGAAGGAAAGGTTGGAGAGAGTGCGGCAAATCTTTTTCAGGTACTCTCTGCAGATGATACGGTAGGTGAGAAATTTGGCCGTGCATTCTCTTATGCATCCAGATTATTCGATCAGGATCAGACCAATTCAATACATCAGGGAATGTATCAGAAGGTGCAGGCACTGGCAGCTGAATTTGGCAGTAAAACAGCTTTTATGACACCTGAGATTCTGGCAATTGGTGAAGAAGTGCTGGAGAATTATTATAAAGAAGAGCCCGGTCTGGAGCTTTACCGGAAAGAAATCGAAGAAATCCAGAGATTAAAGGATCATAGACTTTCTGCAGAAATGGAAACTCTTATGGCTATGACAAGCCAGATGGGACAGACTCCCAGTGCTACTTTCTCAGTATTGAACAATGCAGATTTAAAGTTCCCTGAGATGGAAGATGAAAATGGTGAGTTGGTACGCATTACCACAGGAAGATATATCGGTCTGGTAGAATCTGCGGACAGAAGAGTGCGAAAAGAAGCGTTTGAGAAACTGTATTCTGTATACGAGCAGTTTGCGCGCACTATGGCATCCTTGTATGATGGTCAGGTGAAAAAACAGATTTTCAGTGCAAAAGCACGTAAGTATGAATCTACATTGGAAGCGGCAGTGACAACAAACAATGTTCCTTCTAAAGTTTATTATAACCTGATTGATACTGTGGAAAAGAACATGGACAAGCTTCACCACTATGTCAGATTGCGCAAAAAATGTCTTGGTCTGGAAGAAATGCATATGTATGACATTTATCCGCCCATGATTGCAGATGCAGCAAAGAAGGTTTCCTTTGAAGAAGCAAAAGAGACTGTGTTAAAAGCGCTTGCACCTTTGGGAGAAGATTATGTTGCAAAGGTAAAGGAAGGCTTTGAAAACCGTTGGATCGATGTATACGAAAACGAAGGAAAACGTAGCGGTGCCTATTCGGCAGGTGTGTACGGAGTGCATCCCTATGTACTTTTAAATTACAACAATACATTGGATAATATGTTTACATTAGCACATGAGATGGGTCATGCCATGCATTCCTATTATTCCAATGAGACACAGCCTCATGTATATTCCCATTATAAGATTTTTGTTGCTGAGGTAGCATCAACCTGTAACGAAATCCTGCTTATGGAGTATTTGCTGAAAAACACAACAGATCCCAAGGAAAAAGCATATCTTTACAATCATTATTTGGATAGCTTTAAGGGAACCGTTTACCGCCAGACCATGTTTGCTGAGTATGAAATGAAGACAAACAAGATGGTGGAAGATGGCGTAAGTCTTACAGCAGACAATCTGTGTAAGTTGTACAAAGAGTTGAATGAAAAATATTATGGACCGGATGTGGTTTCTGATAGAGAGATATCCTTTGAATGGGCAAGAATTCCCCATTTTTATTACAATTTCTATGTATATCAGTATGCTACAGGTTTCTCTGCAGCAGTTGCACTGGCAAAAGGCATTTTGAAAGAAGGCCAGCCTGCGGTAGACAGATATAAGAAATTCCTTAGCGGTGGCTGTTCAGAGTCTCCTATTGAACTTTTAAAGATTGCAGGTGTTGATATGGAGAGTCCTGCACCTATTCAATCCGCGTTGGATGTGTTTGGGGAAATTATTGAGGAATTAGAGAAATTGGTATAATACGTGATGAAACAATTAAGAAATATATTTATGATTATTGTGGGTAACACCTTGTATACAATGGCGGTGGTTATGTTTGTACAACCTACCGGATTGATTACAGGTGGGACCACCGGTATTGCATTATTTGTAAACAGGATTTGTGGATTGCCGGTACCGGTGTTTGTGGCGATTTTTAATATCATCATGTTTTTACTGGGACTTTGGATACTTGGAAAGAGATTTGCCCTGACAACACTGTTTAGTACCTTGTATTATCCGGTAGCATTGGCTGTTATGGATTATCTGTTGGGGGATATAGTGGTTACACAGGATTTGATGTTGGCAACAGTCTGTGCAGGTCTTTTAATAGGAGCAGGTATCGGAATGGTAATCCGGGCCGGAGCCTCTACCGGAGGCATGGATATCCCGCCATTGGTTTTAAAGAAAAAATTAAATGTTCCCGTGGCATGGTCGTTGTACGCTTTTGATGTGTTGATTTTGTTGCTGCAGACTTTCCGCACTGGGGTGGAAAGTATTCTTTACGGTATAATTATGGTTGTAATTTATACCATTGTACTGGATAAAGTACTTGTTCTCGGAAGTGGAAAAATACAGGTAAAAATCATTAGTAAAGAGTATGAAAAAATCAACCAGGAAGTACAGATGGTATTGGACAGAGGTTCGACTTTGTTCGAGGTTGAGGGAGGATATCTTCGGGAAGAGTCCTTTGCTGTTTTGGTAGTACTGGAAAACAGGGAACTTCCCAAATTAAACGAGATTGTAAAGAAGATTGACCCGAAAGCCTTTCTCATTATCAATCAGGTAACCGAGGTGAGAGGACGTGGCTTTACTTTGGAAAAAAGGTACATGATTGAGAAGACAGAAGAATAAAATGTAAACGAAAACAGGAAATGGTTTTATACCATTTCCTGTTTTTAATATAAATTGCAATTTCTATTTTTTGATGGAAGCACGTTTTCTCATAGTAGGATCTAAAATCTTTTTTCGGATTCGCAAAGATTTAGGCGTAACCTCCAAAAGTTCATCAGTGTCAATGAAGTCAAGAGACTGCTCCAGGGAAAGAACTCTGGGTGGAGTGAGCCGGAGGGCTTCGTCGGCACTGGAGGAACGGGTGTTAGTGAGCTGTTTTTTCTTACAGACATTAAGTTCAATGTCTTCACCACGGCCGTTAGAACCAACAACCATACCGGAATAGACCTTTACACCGGGGCCGATAAAGAGTGTTCCCCGTTCTTGGGCATTATAAAGACCATAAGTAATGGATTCGCCTGCTTCAAATGCAATAAGGGAGCCTTGCTTTCGGTACTGGATGTCTCCTTTGTAGGGAGCGTATCCGTCAAAAACAGAGTTCATGATTCCATTACCTTTTGTATCTGTCATGAATTCGCCACGGTATCCAATCAATCCACGGGAGGGAATGGAAAACTCAAGTCGTGTGTATCCGCCATTGGCAGCACCCATGTTTTTCAATTCCCCTTTTCGTTGACTTAATTTTTCAATGACGGATCCTGCAAATTCTTCAGGGACATCAATATAAGTCTGTTCCATGGGTTCTAATTTATGACCGTTTTCATCTGTTTTATATAATACTTCTGCTTTGCTTACCGCAAATTCATAGCCTTCACGGCGCATGTTTTCAATTAAGACGGACAAGTGAAGTTCACCACGTCCGGAAACTTTAAAGCAGTCCGCGGAATCTGTTTCCTCTACCCGTAAGGAAACATCGGTATTTAATTCCCTAAATAACCGGTCGCGGAGGTGTCTGCTGGTAATATATTTTCCTTCCTGACCTGCCAAAGGTGAGTCATTAACCATAAATTGCATGGCAATGGTAGGTTCACTGATTTTCTGGAAAGGGATGGGCTCTATATTGTCAGGAGAGCAGAGTGTGTCACCGATGTGGATATCTGTGATACCGGAGATGGCAACGATGGAACCGATGCTTGCTTCGGAAACCTCTACTTTGTTTAATCCGTCAAATTCATATAATTTACTGATTTTAACTTTCTTCTTTTTTTCGGGGTCATGGGCATTACACATAACCACTTCCTGGTTTACTTTAATAATACCATTATCTACTTTTCCAACACCTATGCGGCCTACATATTCGTTGTAATCGATAGTGCTGATAAGCACCTGTGTGGCAGCATCGGGATCACCCTCCGGTGCGGGAATATGCTCTAAAATGGTATCAAACAAAGGCTTCATGTCTTTGTTTTTTACCGTCAGATTCAAAGTAGCGCTTCCGTTTTTTGCAGATGCGTAAACAATGGGGCAGTCAAGCAGAGAGTCATCTGCATCTAAATCTAAAAACAGTTCTAAAACTTCATCTACAACACGTTCGGGATTTGCCTCGGGACGGTCAATTTTATTGACACATAAAATAACAGGAAGCTTTAAATCTAAAGCCTTTCTCAGTACAAATTTGGTTTGCGGCATTGCACCTTCGAAGGCATCTACAACCAGGATAACACCGTTTACCATTTTCAGTACACGTTCTACCTCTCCGCCAAAGTCCGCATGACCGGGGGTATCAATAATATTGATTTTGGTATTTTTATAAGTGACGGCAGTGTTTTTTGCCAAAATAGTAATACCACGTTCTCTTTCAATATCTCCGCTATCCATGACACGTTCCGCGATTTCCTGACCTACACGGAATACACCACTTTGTTTTAACAGTTCGTCCACAAGGGTTGTTTTACCATGGTCAACGTGAGCAATGATTGCTATGTTTCTAACATTTTCTCTTTTTTGTCTCATTTATTTTACTCCTAAATGGTTGTTCCGCAGAAAGGCGGAAATAACGGTTTTTTCAAACTTGTTCAGTATAGCACTTTTTTTGGTGGGCTGCAACTGAAAGAATGAGGTGCCAAAACGTGTCGAAGCATGCGATGGAAAACAGTGTTAATATCCGGAAAAATAGTGTATAAATAAAAATGCATTACAGAATAGAAGATTCTTAAGTGTAAGAAGGGAGAACAGAAATGACAGATAAGGTTATTGAAAACAACCAGGTGACAATTATGGGAGAAATCGTAAGTGATTTTACCTATAGCCATGAGATTTTCGGAGAAGGATTTTACATGGTGGACGTGAAGGTACAAAGACTCAGTGACAGTTCGGATGTGTTGCCACTGATGATATCTGAAAGATTGATTGACGTTACCGAAGATTACAAAGGATGTTTTGTGGCAGTAAACGGACAGTTCCGTTCCTATAACCGCCATGAGGAGAGAAAAAATAAACTTGTACTTTCAGTGTTCGCAAGAGAAATCTTTTTTGTGGATGAAATGGAAGAAAGTGCAAAAACAAATCAAATTTATTTGGATGGTTATCTGTGTAAGGAACCTATTTACAGAAAAACACCTTTGGGAAGGGAAATTGCGGACTTGCTTATTGCCGTAAACCGTCCCTACGGCAAGTCAGATTATATTCCATGTATTTGCTGGGGTAGGAATGCCAGATATGCCAGCAACTTTAAAGTGGGTGAGCGATGTGGAATCTGGGGCAGAATCCAAAGTAGGGATTATATCAAGAAAGTGGATGAAGAACACGCTGAAAAGAAGGTGGCATATGAGGTGTCCGTAAGTAAGCTGGAAATATATGACGACGAGGAATGATATGGAAAAAGGAGCAATACATATTTACGTATCGGAAGAGAAGGAAATAGCAGTAACGGCATACGGAAGGGCTATTCTTTGGGCTGCTGAGGGTAAAAAGGTTATTGTTATCCGTTTCGTAGAAGACAAAAATTTCGGTAATCCAAGTTTTTTAAAGCGATTGGAGCCGGATATGAAGATTATGTTTTTTGAAAATCTCTCCAATGGAATGAATTATGCCAGAAAGGTATTGGCCACAGAAGAGTGTGATTTACTCCTGTTGGCAGATATATTGGAAGTTATAAAAGAAGGGAAAATTACAGTTCCGGATTTAAAAAAACTTCTTAGTGCACAGGGAGAGACAAATATCATTCTTACAGGAGAAGATCCGGAGGAAGAAATTTCCACACTTGCAGAAAAAGTGTATCGAATTGTCTGTTGACAGTCTTTAGGTGTGGTGTTATGATATCAACAGAAACAACATAAAGTAAGGTAGAGGTTGCGTATTTCAATAGTAATTCTTTCGATGTGACAGGCACAGTTGAAAAGGGACGAAAGGGGAAGACGCCGAAAGAGGAGACGGCCTGAAAGTCAAGTCTTGGGCATGCAGTGAATAACTGTATGACTGTCATCTAATTTTAGATGGGGCGCTATCAAAGTCAAGGACATTAGTACATGCCGGCCCATACTATCTATGTGCCGGCGTTTTCTTTGAACGTTCTACTAAATCAGAACTGCCGGATAAGGAGGATATGATATGTCAGTTTTTAAAGGCGCGGGAGTTGCAATTGTAACCCCTATGAAAGCAAATGGTGAAGTAAATTACGAAAAGTTCGCGGAATTGATTGAATTCCAGATTGCTGGTGGAACAGATGCCATTATTGTATGTGGTACTACCGGTGAAGCTTCCACACTTTCCCACGAAGAGCATTTGGATGTAATCAAATATTGTGTGGAAAAGGTGGCAGGCAGGATTCCGGTTGTAGCCGGAACAGGTTCCAACTGCACAGAGACAGCAATTTATTTGTCAACAGAAGCAGAAAAGATGGGAGTAGACGGCTTGCTCTTGGTTTCTCCCTACTATAATAAAGCGACCCAGAATGGTTTGTATGCACACTTCAAAGCGGTTGCAGATTCTGTAAAGATACCTGTTATTCTTTATAATGTACCCGGCAGAACCGGCTGTAATATTTTACCGGAAACTGTGGTCCGTCTTTGTAATGATGTAGAGAATATTGTGGGTGTGAAAGAAGCCAGCGGAAATATCAGCCAGGTTGCAAAAGTTGCCGCATTAGCGGATGGTAAAGTGGATATTTATTCCGGAAACGACGACCAGATTGTTCCAATACTTTCTTTGGGCGGTGTGGGTGTTATTTCTGTTCTTTCCAATGTTGCACCCAAGGAAACACATGACATTTGTGCAAAATATTTTGAAGGTGATGTGAAGGGCAGCATGGAACTTCAGCTGAAAGCAATCGAGCTTTGTGATGCACTGTTCTGTGAGGTGAATCCTATTCCCGTTAAAAAGGCACTTAACCTTATGGGAATGGAAGCAGGAACTCTTAGAATGCCTCTTACAGATATGGAACCTGCTAACGCGGCAAAACTTGAAAAAGCAATGCGTGGTTTCGGTATTTTAAAATAAACAGATATAAAGGAGAGGGCGTGATTGTATGTATAGAATTATTATGCATGGATGTAACGGAAAAATGGGTCAGGTAATCTCCGGTATTGTGTCTGCAGATGATAATGCTCAGATTGTGGCAGGTATCGATACCAGAGATGAGGGCAGAAACCCTTATCCGGTATTTAAGAATATTAAAGAGTGTACCGTAGATGCGGATGTCATTATTGATTTTAGTGTGGCACAGGCGGTTGATGATTTATTGGATTATTGTGTAGATAAAGGAGTGCCTTGTGTCCTGTGTACGACGGGACTCAGTGAAACCCAACTTGCCAAGGTGCAGAGGGCATCTGAAAATGTAGCAATCCTGAAATCTGCAAATATGTCTCTCGGTATCAATCTTTTGCTGAAAATGTTAAAAGATGCGGCAGCTGTACTTGGTCCGGCGGGATATGATATAGAAATTGTAGAAAAGCATCATAATCTGAAATTGGACGCTCCCAGTGGAACGGCACTTGCTTTGGCAGATTCTATCAATGAAGAAATGGACAATGCATACACTTATGTATATGACAGAAGCCAGAGAAGAGAGAAACGTGATGCAAAAGAAATCGGTATTTCTGCTGTGCGTGGTGGAACGATAGTAGGTGAGCATGATGTAATTTTTGCCGGAACCGATGAAGTGATTACTTTTTCACATGGTGCCTATTCCAAATCTGTTTTCGCAAAAGGTGCAGTGGAAGCGGCGAAATTCCTGGCGGGAAAATCCGCAGGAATGTATAATATGAGCAATGTAATCGAAAGTATTTTATAAAAATAAAACCCCATTTCATGTTAGAATGAGATGGGGTTTTTGTACATTAGCGGTTTGTAGTTGGGTTATTACCGTTAGAACTATTAGAGTTGTTAGATCCATTAGTGTTATTGTCTGTACCATTTGTATTACCGTTCTCGGTGTCAGTTCCCGTTATGTCGTTTGTGATATTTTCGATGCCGTCGCCAATGTCTTCAATTGCACCGCCTACAGCGTCACCAGCATCGTCAATCAAGCCGTTTCCGTTATCTGTTGCACCACTATTGTCCTGAGTGCTGTTATTCAGATTGTCATTTAAACCGTCCATATGCTCGACAGTTCCGTTTTCTGTATGCTCCATGTCACCTGAACCGGTATCATTTTGATTCATGTTACCGGTGTTATCACCGGTGTTGTTTTGTTCTGTCTGGGATGTATCAACCATGTCGTTTGTGTTATTATTGTCTTTACGACCACATGCGGTAACACTAAGCATACAAACGCAGACAAGAAGAATGGTTAATTTCTTTAAATTCTTCATAATTTCCTCCATTTTATTGATTGAACTTTTTGATTCTGAACAATGAGTTGTTCTGCCTATATTATGTGTACATAAATTTGTTTTATACAAAACAGTAGCAAAAAAAAGAAGAATAGTGTAATATGAAACATAAAGTTTATAAAATATATAAGTAAGACCAAAAGGACGAATAGCATGGAATTCAGACCTTGTATTGATATTCATAACGGAAAAGTGAAACAGATTGTAGGTGGAAGTCTTCGGGATGAACAGGACAGAGCTGTTGAAAATTTTGTCTCCGATGTAGATGCGGCATTTTATGCAAAATTATATAAAAAGCATGGCATAAAGGGCGGACATGTTATATTGCTGAATGCGGTGGACAGCGAGTATTATTCCGCAACAAAAGAGCAGGCGTTAAAGGCTTTGCGTACGTATCCGGGTGGTTTGCAAATCGGTGGCGGTGTAACGGCTGATAATGCATTGGAGTACATTAATGCAGGAGCGAGCCACGTTATTGTTACTTCATATGTTTTTAAAAACGGTAAAATAAATTATGAAAATTTAGAACGTCTTAAACAAACAGTGGGAGCAAAACGGATTGTTTTAGATTTGAGTTGCCGGAAAAAAGAGAATTCTTATGTTATTGTTACCGATAGATGGCAAAAAGAAACTGAGGAAAAAGTAACACTTGAACTTTTGGATAAACTTGCCAAAAGTTGTGATGAATTTTTGATTCATGCAGTTGATGTGGAAGGAAAAGCAGAGGGTATTGAAAAGGAATTGGCAAGACTTCTGGGAAGATGGGGAAAGAAACCGGTAACTTATGCCGGCGGCGTACATAATTTTCAAGATTTAAAGGAACTAAAAGAATTGGGACGGGGAAAAGTAAACGTGACCATCGGAAGTGCCTTGGATTTGTTTGGCGGAAAAATGTCTTTTGAAAAAGTTGTTAATTATATAAAAGACACAGTTTAAGGTGTGAATTTTTGGTAAAATGTAACATTTATGTTAAATAATCGTTGTATGAAATAGTCACCTATGGTAAAATGGTAAAAGTTTACTGGAGGTGACTTTTTAATGCGTAGAAAGAAACACAAAAAGAAAGTAAACCATATCGTTATTTTTACAACCGATGCCGTAAATGCAAAGGTGAGACAGTGTAAAATCAGACCGCTTGTCGGAATGCTTCTTGTTCTCATAATGTGCGTAATTGTAGGTACTATAATTGGTGTTTTTTTGTATGAGGAAAAGATTTTTGCAAGTATTCAGGAAACGGTAAGCCAGAAGGAAGTTGTAATCAAACAACATCAGGGTGAATTAAAACTAAAAGAAGACGAGATACAAATACTTCAGGATGAGAAGAAATCTCTACAGAATGAGATTGATGATTTGACTGAGAAAATCACTGTTCTTAGTGAAACAGTTAATCAGAAGGTGGAAAAATTAGAAGAAGTACAGGAACAACTGGATGCCCAAAAGGTGCCTGTTGGTTTTCCTATGACCGGATCAGCTACAATACAGGAGATTGGTGGCGAAAATCCCTTGTGCGTGTTCAGTGGAACGGAAAACACACTGGTCATAGCGGCAGCGAATGGTACGGTACTTTCCATCGAGGAAGATTCAGAGTTTGGACATAAGATTACAGTGGATCACGGTAATGGTTATACTACAATTTATCGTAACAAAGGAAATGTACTTGTAAAACAGGGAGATGTCATTTTCAAAGGTTCTGCAATATTTATTATTGAAAAGAACAATCTGCAACTTGGCTATCAAATGACAAAGGAAGGTATTTATATTAATCCTATGGATGTCATATCTATCAGCGGTTAAAGGGAGGAAGCAAATGAAAAAATCAACTGCAAAAATAGGAACAATTATTGGTAAGGGAACGGTGATCGGTGGAGATTTTACGGCTGAAAAATCTGTGAGAATGGACGGCGTGATTGAAGGAAATGTAAAGGTTTCCGGAGAACTTGTTGTAGGGGAAACAGGAAAAATTAATGGTAATGTAGATGCAGCAGCTGTTATTATTGGCGGTGAAGTTTTCGGCAATGTGACTGCCCCCGAAAGAGTAGAACTTACGTCATCAGCAAGATTGATTGGAAATATTAAAACAGGCTTGATTGTGATTGATGAGAAGGCGGTATTCCAGGGAGGATGCGATATGAATCAGGATCCTGCTTCCGGCGCAAAAGCAAAAAAACGCCTTGTCAGGGAGACCAGAGCAGGGAAGAAAACCGCAAAAGACGCGTTGCAGGAGGCACTGAGAGAGGTGCGTGAAGAAAACGGGGAAGAGGCAGAAAATAGTTATGACTCAGAATTAGAATATATTTCACCCGAAGATAACGAGTAATTAAATATGAGAAAGCCATCAGGTTAAACTGATGGCTTTTTTTTAATCGTTTGTTTTATTGATTCTGTTAAATACTAATTCATAGCCGTCGTTTCCGTAGTTTAATGAACGGTTTACACGGCTGATAGTAGCAGTGGATGCACCGGTTTTTTCGGCGATTTCCAAATAGGTTTTATGGTCACCCAGCATTGCAGCAACTTCAAAACGCTGAGAGAGAGACAACAATTCATTTACTGTGCATAAATCTTCAAAGAAACAATAACATTCTTCTCTGTTTTCCAAACTTAAGATGGCATCAAAAAGACGATCAACCGCTTCTGTTTTAATCTTTTTATTCATATGTAACTCACCTTTCGAAAGTTTTTGATATATTACTTAAAAATCCACTATCAGTATTTTAACATATTAAAGTTTTAAAGTAAAGATGAAAAACAATAAATAAATAGAAAGGTGATTTTGACGAAAAAACTTGTCATGTAGTTTTTAATACTATATAATGAAAATAATCCGCGTATACAAAAGAGGCAGAGAGGTGAGGGGATATATGACATTGGATTCTGAAAATTTGTTGAAGAGTATTTTGGAAAGCCTGGACAGGATTGATTATATTAAGCCGTCAGATATTCCGAATATTGATTTGTACATGGATCAGGTTACCACGTTTATGGATAGTAAACTGAAGTCATCGTTAAGAAAACCCGAGGACGACAAGATACTTACCAAAACGATGATAAATAACTATGCAAAGAATGATTTGCTTCCACCGCCTTTGAAGAAAAAATATTCTAAAGAACATGTGTTATTGTTGATATTTATATACTATTACAAAGGCATTTTGTCTATTACGGACATACAGACACTGTTGACTCCTATTACAGACAAATATTTTGCTAACAACAAGGATTTTGCATTGGAAGATATCTACAATGAAGTCTTTAGTCTGGAAAAAAGTCAGGTTGAGGTGTTGAAGGAGGATGTTGTAGAGAAATATAATTTGGCACAACAAACTTTTGACGGAATTTCCGGGGAAGAGCAGGAGTTTTTAAAATTATTTTCTTTTATATGTCTACTGAGTTTTGATGTTTATGTAAAGAAAATGATTATTGAGAATCTGGTGGATGAGCTCGAGGCAAAGTACGGAACAGAAGGCAAAGATCCAAAAGAAATTAAAAAAACTGAGAATACGAAGCCGGAAAATAAAAAGCCGGAGAGTAAGAAACAGAAAGTGGAAAAAAGTAACACTTAAAGAAAAAATGAATAACATAAAGCATCACAAAAAATTGGAGGTTTTTATGAAGAAAAAACTACTGACTTTTTTGCTGGTGCTTTTTTTTGCTTTTCAGGTAGTGGCCTGTTCAGGAGGCGGAAGTGACAGCGCAGGAGGTTTACAGAAAATAACATTAAACGAAGTGGCACATTCCATTTTTTATGCACCTATGTATGTGGCTATAGAGGAAAATTATTTTAAAGATGAGGGCTTGGACGTGGAGTTAGTGACCGGTTTTGGGGCTGACAAAACCATGACGGCCGTCCTTACAGGAGAAGCGGATATTGGATTTATGGGAAGTGAGAGTACCGTTTATACTTATTTGGGAGAAACAGATGATTATGTTGTTAACTTTGCACAGTTGACACAACGTGCAGGAAATTTTTTGGTTTCACGAGAAGCAATAGAAAACTTTTCATGGGATATGCTTAAGGGAACTGAAGTATTAGGCGGAAGAGCAGGCGGTATGCCTCAGATGGTGTTTGAATATATCTTAAAAAAGAATAACATTGATCCCAAAACAGATTTGAACATTGACCAAAGTATTGCATTCGGTTCCACTGCGGCAGCTTTTTCCGGAGGCCAGGGACAGTTTACGGTAGAATTTGAACCACATGCCACAGCGCTGGCTCAAAAAGGAGATGGTTATATTGTGGCATCTCTGGGTGAAGAATCCGGATATGTACCCTATACAGCCTTTTCTGCCAAAAAAAGTTTCATAGAGGAAAATCCGGAAGTAATCCAGTCCTTTACCAATGCTCTGCAAAAAGGGATGGACTATGTAAACAGTCATTCGCCGGAAGAAATTGCGGCGGTTATCAAACCACAGTTTGCGGAAACGGATATGGAAACTCTGGTGACAATTGTTGCCAGATATCATGAACAGGATACGTGGAAGACAGATTTGATTTTTGAAGAAGAGTCTTTTACGTTGCTTCAAAATATTTTGGAGGAAGCGGGGGAACTGGATGAAAGAGTTCCTTATGAGAATCTGGTAAATACCGAATTTGCAATCAAAGCTTCGGAAGAATAAAAAAAGGTCCCATTACTTTCCGGTTGGAAGGTAACGGGACTTTTTATCGTATTTGTTATAGGCTTATTGTATACGGATATTTTTGATGGCCCATAATTGCAGTGCCTTGGCGTTTGTGGAAATTTTCTCCAATGAATCCAGAATGTCCTGGAAGGCATCCTGTTCACTTTCGGAGATGATTCCGTCCTCGGAAATAGCAATTAAGGACATACGTAAATCATCAATATCTTTTAAAGAACCGAGTACTTTGAGGGCAAGCCGGTCAAAATCATCAATGGTGACTTCTTTTACGCTGGTTTTTCCGATGGGGCACTCCCGGGCACAATAGGAATTACAAAGTTCCGGGGTGTTGTAAGCTTTTGACATTGCAAGCACCTCTTCGGGATAAGGGTTAATGGTATCCAGTTCTATTCTGGCCAGTCGTGTACGGTCAATGCCTATCAATTCGGCGGCACTTTCACGGCTGGAAAATTCCTCGTTAGTATTTGCGGCCTCGCAACGTGCAAGATAGTACATATTATCGGCAGCTTTTGTGGCTTTTTTTCCCATGATAAGTTCTCCTTTGCATGTTATAATTAACTCTGTAAATAACAGTTTATGTGAAAAACTTTGTAATGTAAAGAAAAAGTAGAATATATTGTAAAAGTTTGTTGAGAAATATGCGAAAACTTGTTACAATAAACGTAAACTGTGAGAGATTATAATAATAAATATATAAGAGATGGAGGACAAAAAAATGGGTTTGATTAAAGCAGTTACAGATGCCTTCGGAAGCCTGGTGGCTGACCAGTGGAGAGAGTATTTTTATTGCGATTCCATTGCAAGCGACGTTTTGGTTGTAAAAGGAAAACAGAGGGTGACTGAGGGGAGAAACAGTAACACAAAAGGAACCGATAATATTATTTCAAACGGTTCCATTATAGCGGTTAACGAAGGTCAATGTATGATTATTGTTGACCAGGGTAAAGTGGTGGAGTTTTGTGCGGAAGCAGGACAGTTTATTTATGATTCCTCTACGGAACCTTCACTTCTTTACGGTAATTTAGGAGATAATATTAAAAAATCTTTTGAAACTTTCGGAAGACGTTTTACCACAGGTGGAAATACCGCAAAGGACCAGAGAGTTTATTTCTTTAATACAAAAGAGATTATGAATAATCTTTATGGTACGTCCAGTCCCGTTCCGTTCAGAGTGGTTGATAAAAATATAGGTTTAGATATGGATATTACCATCAGATGTAATGGTGAATATACATATAAAATTGTAGACCCCCTTCTTTTTTACACAAATGTTTGCGGCAACGTAACAGATGAGTTCAGAAAGAGTGAAATTGCAGGCCAAATGAAGGGAGAACTGGTAACAGCTCTTCAGCCGGCTTTAGAGACAATTGCTGCCAAGGGAGTCAGATACAGTTCAATTACCAGACATGCTATGGAACTGACAGAAATTCTGAATGAGGTGTTATCAGAAAAATGGGCAAAACTCCGCGGTATTGAAATGGTATCTATGACAATTAATACCAAAGCTCCGGAAGATATTGAAGAGAGAATTGCTGCTCTTCAGGAAACAGCTGTCTTCCGTCAGGCGGATATGGCGGCAGCGAACCTGTCATTGGCACAGGCAGAAGCCTTAAAGGCCGCTGCGTCAAATACTTCTACCGGTCCCATGATGGCAATTGCCGGAATGAATATGACAAATATGGCAGGAGGAATGGATGCCAATACTCTTTTTGCAATGAGTCAGAATAATAACCAGCAGAGTAACGTGCCTCAAAGTGATATGGGTGGCGGAGCCGGTATGTCTGATACAGCCCGGGAAACCCAGAAAAATCAGGCACCGGTTTTAGGCTGGACATGTTCCTGTGGTAAAGAGGACAACCGTGGTAAATTCTGTACAGAGTGTGGAGTTCCTAAGCCTGCAGAGGCAGGTTGGACTTGTTCCTGCGGACATGTAAATCAAGGAAAATTCTGTAGTGAGTGTGGAATGAAAAAACCGGAGGGTGCACCTCTTTACAGATGTGATAAATGTGGTTGGGAACCGGAAGATCCTGCAAAACCACCTAAATTCTGTCCGGAATGCGGCGATGCTTTCAATGATGAGGATCGAAAATAAATAAATAGCACTGTCGGCGGGGGCAACCCCGCCTATTGCTATCTTTAAGAAACAAGAAACAAAAGGTGAAAAACGATGGAAGGAATTATAATCGGGCTTATCATAGTACTGATATTGCTTCTGCTTTTGGTGTTGATATGCTATATTGTCTATAAAAAAATCACGGCCAAGGTAAGAAGTTTTTCCAGAACTGTTTTTGGAACAAATTCCTTACAGGCGGGTATCCGGAAAATGGATATGGAATATTCCACTACTCCAAAATCCGTATCATCAGCGACCGGTCTGTATTTACCAAGGATAGTCAGGGATTTTCCGGAATTTCACTATGATGAAATGAAGGAAAGGGCAGAAAATGTGCTGGTAAGCTACCTAAGAGGGATTGATGGGCAAAATCCCGGGATACTCACGGAAGGGACAAGCGAATTAAAAGATAAATTATCCATGTATATATCAATGCTTAAAGCGCAGGGGATTAAAAGCCATTATGATAAAATACATGTACATAAAACTGAAATTCATAAATACAATAAGGATGAAGGTCGTTGCAGTATTACATTTCAGTCTGCGGTAGAGTTTATATACTATTCTGAAAAACAAGGTGAAGTAATTTCCGGCAGAAAAGATATAAAGACACAGGCAAAGTTTAATACAGAGTTAATATATATTCAGGACAGAGATGTTATAGAAGAAAGTGGCGACATGGCATTGGGACTGAATTGTCCAAACTGTGCAGCACCTATATCCGGGTTGGGGGCAAAGGTTTGTGCCTACTGTGATACACCCTTGATAGAATTCAATATCAGGGTATGGCATTTTGGTGATATAGAAGAAGTAAAGTAGAAACAGAATAAAGCATAGTAAACAACCGTAAAGACGGCAACAGGGGATTGTAGTAATGAAAGCAAATGAGCAGACAAACCAAAATAGTTATACATTTGAACAGGAATATCAGGAGCAGTTAAATGAGATTGTCAAAATTAATGCTGATTTGGACAATCTGTTGATGACGGCGCAGATAGGAGCGTTATACATTGACAGAAAATTCCGTATTCGAAGAGTAACGCCGATTATAACAAAAAATACAGACATAGTGTTGGCTGATACGGGAAAGAAAATTACGGAAGTCAGTTTTATGAAGGAATGTCATACCTTTGTGGATGATGTACATAAATGTATAGAAGAAAACTGTGTGGTTTGGCGTGAAGTGGCAAGAGAAAACTTTGTATGGGGGATTCGCTTTTGCCCGTATTATATGCAAAATGGTGCTATTGATGGTGCGATCATCATTCTTTTTGATGTAACGAAAATGTTAGATTCCATGAAAAACAGAATGAGCATTTTGACAAGCACTATCCCCGGTGCTGTTGCGCAAATGATGTATGATGACGGTCTGATTATCCAAAGTGCAAATGATGCGTTGCATGAAATGCTTGGAATGACCAAGGAAGAAGTGAAAGAAAAGTATAATAACCACTATGAAAAATTTATCTTGGAAAAGGACTGGGTTAAATTTCAGGCTAAAATAGAACAATGCATTAAAGAAGGCAAACTCTTACAGATGGAGTACCGTGTGATTAACAGTGCAGGAAACGAAGAGTGGCGCATGATGCAGGCCATCCCATTTGAGAATGAAAAAAATCCGGTGCTTCAATGTGTAGTTATAGATATTACGGAAATGAAACAGGCTTATTTGCAGCTTCGCCAGGAACGTAAAAAGTTGAATATTATTGCGAAGTTGTCCGGTGACTTAATTTTTGAGTATGATGTGCAGAAAGACTATATGTCCTATACAAAACAGGCGGATGAGTTGATTAACACGGAGCAGTTTAGGGAAAATTATACGGAAGAAATCAGAAAAGCCGGATACTTTCATCCGGAGGATTCTAATATACTGGATGAGTTTTGCGAGGATTTGCGAAGCGGAAAACCGAGAATACATGTTGAACTGCGTAAATTATATAAAGACGGAAAGTATCATTGGGTTGAGATGGAAGGTATTACCATCCACAATGAAAAAGGCATTCCGGAGAAGGTAATCGGGAAAACACAAAATATTGATGAAAGAAAAGAAAGAGAGCGGATATTCCGTGAAAAATCGGAAAAGGATTCTTTGACCGGACTTTTAAATCATCGTGTTACCAGAGAGAAAATCAATCAGCGTCTTTGTGAACTGAACGGCAATGAAAAAGCTTATTTAATGATTGCCGATATTGATAATTTCAAACAGGTAAATGATACCAATGGACATTTGTTCGGAGATGCAGTTATTTGTACTTTTGCAGATAAGTTAAAAGAATTATTTCCTTCGTCGATTAAGGGACGTATTGGCGGAGACGAGTTTTTGATGCTTATAGAGGGCATTGATTCTGTTGAACTGGAATTTATGTTAGAAGATTTACAGGAAGGATTTCAAGGAATTTATCAGGAAGAAGATTCCGGCTTGAAAATTTCCTGTAGTTTGGGTCTTGTATGTTGTGACAGTTGGCATAAAGAAACTGAGAAGATGTTCCAGTGGGCGGATTTTGCTCTTTATCAGGTAAAACGCAAGAAAAAAGGAAGTTATATGATAGTGCAGCCCGGGGATGGGCCTGTGCCACAGAACGGATATTTGAATCAGAGAGGTATTGATGAAGATTATAGCCGAAAGGATACTTTGATCCACAATGCCGAAGAACTGGTTTTGTTTGCGTTGGAACTTTTGGACAATGTCTCAGATATACGAAATGGTTTGAAAATGGTATCCGACAGAATATGTCAGTTCTTTGACTTTGATGATATCACTTGCATCAGAGAGGTTGAGGCTTCCAAACATGAAGTTTTGTATCACTGGAGTAATAAATATAAGCGTCTGGTGAAACAGTCTGCGGTTACAGAGGATGCTACGGATTGGAAGTATATTAGCGAGCAGTGTGACAGTCAGGGAATTAAAATATTGCACCGCCTTGAAATGGAAAAAATGAGAGGTGAGACCATGGGCTCCATTATGTTTGTGAAGGCGAAAGGATATGGGGCATATAACGGTTATATTTCCTTCATAGACCGTAGAAATGACAGAGATTGGGATGCAGAAAAAGATGTATTGTATCGTCTTGCAAATGTAATTTTTAACCGTCTGCAAAAGATGTACGAAGCGGAAGAAAAGAAACAGGAAATGGACCAGCAAATCAATTATGATGCACTGACCAGGTTGCCTCAGTATTTCCGTTTTATGGAGTTGGCAGACCAGTATTGTAAAGATAATGCAGAACGTAAATTTTATTTTGTTTACTCTGACTTCTCAAATTTCCAATATTTAAATGAAGTGTATGGCTTCTCGGAGGGGGATAGAGTGTTGCAGGATTTTGCTGTTTATTTAACAGACAAGTGTAAGTTCGCAATTTATCACACCCGTGTAACCTCTGATCATTTCATCAGTTTGATTGAAGGGGAAGATTTAAACGATGTCAAAGAAAAATATTTGGAGTTGATGAAGCAGTTTTGTGAGGATATCAATAGCAGATATGAGCATTGTAATTTGTGTATTATCAGTGGTATCAGTGAACTTAAAAATGAGTACGATGCCATAACACAGGCGGTGGATGGAGCGAATATCGCCAGAAAGAACGGCAAAGAGGCTATGAGCACTACCATGGTGGTATACAGTGATAAAATGAAGTCAAAAAATGACGAAGAGAAAGCACTGGTTGCCCGTATGGTAGAGGCTATGGAAAAGAATGAGTTTAAAGCGTTTATCCAACCTAAAATCTCATTGGAAACGGATAAGGTTATCGGTGGAGAAGCACTGGTAAGATGGATTCATGAAGATGGTTCCATGGTATATCCGGACAAATTTATTCCTGTGTTCGAGAAAAATGGTTTTATTACCAAAGTCGATTTCTGCGTATTAGAGCAGGTGTTGGCATATTTGCAGGATGCAGCGGAAAATGGCGAAGAAATTGTGCCCATTTCTGTTAATTTTTCCAGAAGACACAATGAGGAAATTACATTCACAAATAAGATTGCCGAATATTTGGAAAAATATAACACACCTAAAGGGATGCTGGAGGCAGAACTTACAGAATCTGTGTTTATGCTGGATTTGTCCAGACTGAAAGAAAATATAGAGAATCTTCACGAAATGGGAGTCACAATTTCCATTGATGACTTTGGAAGCGGCTATTCTTCTTTAAACGTACTGGCAAATGTTTCGGCGGATATCATTAAGCTCGACAAGAAATTCTTTGAGTTCACAGCAAATCAGACGCGGAATAAAGAGTTTATTCAGTCACTTATAACTATGATGAAACAGATGGGCTTAAAAACCGTTATGGAAGGCGTTGAAACCAAGGAACAGATGGAATTCATTAAAAAATGCGGTTGTGATATTGCCCAGGGCTATTACTATGCTAAGCCTATGCCTTTGGATGAATTTAGGAAATTCTTAAAAGAATTTAATGGTCCAAAAGGAGAGTGACCGACAGAAAGGTATAAAGAATGAGTATTTACGATACATTAAATGACAGACAAAAAGAGGCGGTCTTTCAAACAGAAGGACCGGTTCTCATTCTTGCGGGTGCAGGAAGCGGAAAAACCCGCGTTCTTACCCATAGAGTTGCATATTTGATTGAAGAGATGGGAATTAATCCATGGAACATTTTAGCCATTACCTTTACCAACAAAGCGGCAGGTGAGATGCGTCAGCGTGTTGATGATATTGTAGGTTTTGGAGCGGAACAGATTTGGGTTGCCACTTTTCATTCCACCTGCGTGCGCATTTTGCGCAGGTATATTGACAGACTTGGATTTTCCACAAATTTTACAATTTATGATACGGATGACCAAAAGACGGTTATCAAGGAAATTTGTAAACGGTTAAATTTGGACAGTAAAGTATTTAAAGAAAGAACGATTATGTCTCAGATTTCCTCCGCAAAGGATGAACTTATTTCACCTATGGAGTATGAATTGGCGGCTTATGCAGCTTCTGATTATACAAAGAAGAAAATAGCGGAGGTCTATAAGGAATATCAGGCTGTGCTGAAAAAAAACAATGCACTTGATTTTGATGATTTGATTGTCAAGACCATAGAATTATTTAAAGCATGTCCTGATGTTTTAAATTCTTATCAGGAAAGATTCCGTTATATTATGGTCGACGAGTATCAGGACACCAATACGGCTCAGTTTGAATTAATCCGGTTGCTTGCGGAAAAATACCGGAATTTATGTGTGGTGGGAGACGATGACCAATCCATTTATAAGTTCCGTGGTGCCAATATCCGTAATATTTTGGATTTTGAAAAGAACTATGAAGAAGCGACAGTGATTAAACTTGAACAAAATTATCGTTCCACCCAGAATATTCTTGATGCGGCAAATGCCGTGATCTGTAACAACAGAAAACGTAAGGATAAGTCTCTTTGGACGGAAAAAGGAGATGGAAACAGGATTCACTTGCGCCAGTTTGACTCGGCGTTTGAAGAGGCGGATTATGTTGCATCGGATATCTTTTCAAAGACAAATAGGGGAGAACTGTATTATGGAGATTGTGCAGTATTGTTTAGAACCAACGCACAATCCCGTCTTTTTGAAGAAAGACTGATTATGAGGAACATCCCCTATAACGTAGTAGGAGGAGTGAATTTCTATTCCAGAAAAGAAATTAAAGATGTTCTTGCCTATTTGAAAACAATTGATAACGGAAAAGATGATCTGGCTGTAAAACGAATTATCAATGTACCAAAACGTGGAATCGGAGCGGCATCTATTGCAAAGGTGGATGACTATGCGCAGATGCGTGACATCAGTTTTTTTGAAGCTTTATGTGAAGCGGACCAGATTATGACATTGGGCAAGGCTGTTGAAAAAATAAGGCCCTTTGTAAATTTGATTTTGGATTTCCGTGCAAGGCTGGAAACGGATAGTCTGGAAGATCTGATGGATTATATTTTGGAATATTCCGGTTATATGAAGGAACTGGACGATTCGGACGAAGAGGACGAGAAAAAGCAGGAACGCGTGGATAATATCAGTGAATTGGTATCCAAACTGGTTTCCTATGAAGAGACAGAGGATGAGCCTACTTTAAGCGGCTTTCTGGAGGAAGTGGCACTGGTAGCGGATATAGACGGTGTGGATGACGATGATAATAAAGTGCTCTTGATGACTATGCATAGTGCCAAGGGTCTTGAGTTTCCTTGTGTATATTTGACCGGTATGGAGGACGGTGTTTTCCCGGGGTATATGTCTATTGTGGCAGATGATCCCCAGGAAGCCATAGAAGAAGAACGTCGTCTGGCATACGTGGGAATTACCCGTGCGAAGGACGAACTTACCCTTACGTATGCGAAGATGCGTATGATTAGGGGAGAAACCCAATATAATGCCATCAGCCGTTTTGTGAATGAGATACCGTCCGGATTGATGGATACGCCTGTTCCGAAACGCAAGATAGAAGTGGAGACCCGCCCCTTGGATTTACGTCCCAAAGCAACGTTAAAACCCAAGGTGACGGCATACGCTGATAAGCCCTTTATTGCAAAAGGAATGGAAGATTTAAACCGTGTTGCAGGTATCACGAAAGGTGTGGGCGGAATTGCCGGTGATTTGGAATATGCGGAAGGTGACCGCGTGAAACATTTGAAATACGGCGAAGGAACGGTAAAACTTATTACAAGAGAACCACGGGATTATAAAGTTACCATTGAGTTTGATGCAGTAGGTCAGAAGGTGATGTATGCTTCCTTTGCAAAGTTGAAAAGAGTATAGTCAAATTTCTTTCGGCATGCTATAATAAAATGACCAGTAATGAAACAATAAACTTTGCATATAATAATAAGCAAAATGAAAGGATGGTTTGCGTATGAACAAATTAGAGACATTATTAGAGGCAACAAAAATGGGCGAACTTCTTGGCAAAAAGGAAGAAAAGAAAAAATGCAATGTTGTACTGTGGGTGTTTGCTATTATCGGTGCAGTGGTTGCAATCAGTCTTATTGCTTATGCATTGTATCGTCATTTCAAACCGGATTATCTTGAGGATTTCGAAGACGAGTTTGAGGATGAGTTTGAGGATGAATTCGACGATGAATTTGAAGACGAAGTTTTTGTAGTTGAGACAGAAGAATAAAATATTCTATTTAAATCGCAAAGGATAGAAAAGATGAAAAAAGGTCAGGTATATGAAGGTGTTGTGGAAAGAGTGGATTTCCCCAACAAAGGCATTGTACGCGTAGGGGATGAAACCTGCGTTGTAAAGAACAGCCTGCCCGGACAGAAGATTTCTCTCTGCGTAAATAAAGTT
Organism: Lachnospiraceae bacterium; assembly: GCA_045589155.1. Taxonomy (GTDB): domain Bacteria; phylum Bacillota; class Clostridia; order Lachnospirales; family Lachnospiraceae; genus Acetatifactor. Next base: position 3,646 of record JAZNGC010000018.1, on the reverse strand, counting down.
AGAAAAGGGAAGGCGGAAGGCCGGCTTGTAGAAGTGATGGAAAAGTCACCTCTTGAGTGTGGAAGTCCGTGTTCCCATTTTGGTTTGTGTGGGGGATGTACGTATCTTTCCCTGCCTTACGAAGAACAACTTAAAATCAAAGAGGCACAGGTTGCAAAACTGGTAAAAGGTGCTTTGGAGATGCAGAGTGAAAGCTATGTGTGGGAAGGTATAAAGGGTAGTCCGGTACAGTTTGGTTACCGCAATAAAATGGAGTTTTCCTTTGGAGACGAATACAAAGATGGCCCCCTTTCTCTTGGTATGCACAAAAGAGGAAGCTTTTATGATGTGGTAGCAGTGACAGACTGCCAAATTGTTGATGAGGATTATAGAAGAATATTAGGTGACACTCTGGAATTTTTCCAGGACAGAAATGTTTCGTATTTCCACAGACTGCGTCATGAAGGATTCTTGCGTCATTTGCTTGTACGTAAAGCGGTTAAGACCGGTGAAATCCTTATCGCATTAGTAACTACCACCCAGTGGCAGAGCAGTGAAGCAGAAACTGTCCGGATGATAGAAGAATACAAACAACTATTGTTGGATATGAAGCTGGATGGCAAGATTGCAGGAATTTTGCATATTTTAAATGATTCCATTGCTGATGTGGTGCAAAGTGACGAAACAAAAGTTCTTTATGGAAAGGAGCATTTCTATGAGGAACTTTTGGGGCTGAAATTCCGTATTTCAACATTTTCCTTTTTTCAAACCAATTCCTTGGGAGCGGAGGTACTTTATGATACCGTGCGCGAATATGTGAAATGGGCAGATGAGCAAGCTGTGGACACGGTGTCTGTAACCGGTGAAGGAAACGGTCGTGTTGTATTTGATTTATATAGTGGCACGGGAACCATTGCCCAGCTTATGGCACCGGTTGCAAAGAAGGTAATTGGTGTTGAAATCGTGGAGGAAGCGGTTGTGGCTGCCGGTGAAAACGCCAAACTGAATGGTCTTAACAACTGTGAATTTATAGCCGGAGATGTGCTGAAGGTGCTTGATGAAGTAGAAGAGAAACCGGATTTAATTATCTTAGATCCGCCCCGTGACGGCATTCATCCCAAGGCTTTGCCGAAGATTATCGCATATGGTGTGGAGTATATCGTTTATGTTTCTTGTAAGCCTACCAGCCTGGCAAGAGATTTAGAAGTGTTCTTGGAGAATGGGTATCATGTAGAACGTGCAGTAGCAGTGGACCAGTTCCCTTGGACGGCCAATTGTGAGACGGTTGTTTTGTTGTCCCGATAAAAAGAATGATTGATGTGGGAGGATGGCATCATGAACAAGAAGTGGTTAAAACGTCGCGAAAGACTATTTGAAATATTGGAAGTGGGCAATGATTTTGATAGTGTGAGCCGTATATATGATTTTGTGAATGCGTTCTCTATTATATTTAATCTGATTGCCAGTATTATGTTGACCTATGATGGTTTTCGGGAACGGTATGGGCAGGTGCTTTTAATTGTAGAGATGGTAACAGTGGCGTTTTTTGCTGTTGACTATGTGATGCGGGTGCTTACAGCCAGGTTTTTGTATCCTGCGGACTCAGAATTCCGTGCCGTTTTGAAATACTTGTTTTCATTTACAGGCATTGTAGATTTGCTGTCTTTTTTACCCTACTATTTGCCTGTTGTATTCCCGTCAGGTACTGTGGCCTTCCGAATGATACGGATTGTACGTATTTTCAGATTATTCCGTATTAATGCCTATCATGATTCGTTGAGCGTTATAACGGCGGTTATCAAGGGAAAAGCACAACAGTTAATTTCTTCTGTGTTTATTATTCTTGTACTTATGGTTGCTTCCAGTCTCTGTATGTACAGTTTAGAGCATGAAGTACAGCCGGAGGTGTTTTCGAATGCATTTTCCGGTGTTTGGTGGGCGGCATCTACACTGCTGACGGTAGGCTATGGCGATATTTATCCCATCACTACCTTGGGCAAGATATTCGGCATTATCATTTCTTTTTTAGGGGTAGGTATGGTGGCTATTCCTACAGGTATTATTTCTGCAGGTTTTGTGGATCAATATACCCATATCAAGAAGCAAAGCGAATATGGTTATGAGTCAGAACTGCATTTTATTAAGGTGCAGATGACGGAAAATGATAAATGGGTGGGCAAGCGGATTGCGGAGTTGATGCTGCCTGCAGGAGTCATTGTATCGGTAATCAATCGTAACGGAAAACTTATAGTTCCACGTGGAGATGTAGTGATAGAATCACGGGATGCGATTGTACTGGGAGCAGAGCCTTTTGAAGAAAGAGGACGCATTAATCTCAAGGAGATTATTTTGAAGGAACAGAATCCATGGACGGGCATGCGCATCCGGGATTTGGATATTTCCCGCCGTTCTATTATTGTATTGATAAAACGCAAGAATAAGGCATTGATTCCCAATGGAAACATGGTGCTTTTGGAGGGGGATAGGGTATTCCTGCATACGGAGCTCCATCTGGCAGATGCTACAGAGTTTGAGGTATAGGATGCATGTAAAGAAATTGTGGGTGATTTCGGAGTGGTGATATGAAAAAACTGATTTGCAGAGGCGGTATATATGCACTTGGAATGTTTATTTTGGCTATAGGTGTTACTTTAAGTACCTGTACGAATTTAGGCTCATCACCCATTACTTCGGTGCCCTATTGTTTTTCTTATGTTTTAGATGTCAAAATCGGTGATGCTACACTGTGGGTGTACTCCTCCTTTGTGATTGTGGAAGTGCTGTGCCATCTGAAAATGAAACAACGGGATGGAGTAATAAAGGACATTTTACAGGTTCCTGTCTGTGTTGTTTTTACCCGATTTATGAATTTGTTTGCCGGAATGGTCCCTGATATGACCGGAAATTTGGGGTTACAAATGGCTTCCCAGTTGTTAGCTATATTTCTGATCGGAATAGGCATGGTGCTGGCTCTGAATGTCAGACTGATACCAAATCCTGCAGACGGAATTATCCAGACACTTGCAGATTTCACCGGTAAAAAGTTGGGCACAGTGAAAAATATAGCAGATGCAATTTGCGTAATAATCACTTTGGTTACCGGCTATCTTTGCACAGGTAGGATTGTATGCGTTGGTATAGGAACAATCATGGCGATGATTCTTGTAGGTAGAGTGGTGGCAATGGGGAATAAGCTGCTAAAGGATAAGATTACAAAATATAATCTGTAATACATAAATGACACCAAACAACATTAGTGTGGTTTGGTGTTTTTCTATTTTATTGTGACAAATTGGGATTTGTGTAAGTGACAGATTGAAAATGGAGATTCGTATTTTGGTGGTTTTGTTTTTGGGTATATGCAGGGTTCAGAGTTCTCTATGCCCAAAAAGAAGCGAGATTCCGGTATTACTTTAGCTTTTTGACTATTTTAAAGATGACTTTGGGTATTGATGAAGAACAAATTGTCTGGTACCCAATTTTTTGCCCAATTTTGGGTATAGGGAAATTGTAGAACTCTATATACCCAAAGGGATACAAAAATAGTGTAAAATGACCCCAAACCAATTGATTTCGGAGAGAAATTGGGTATGGGAAAAAGAAGAATGCATATATACCCAATTCGGATTAAATTGATAAGGAATAAATGTCGTCAAATCCCAATTTG
>JAZNGC010000017.1:0-101241 GCA_045589155.1 Lachnospiraceae bacterium | reverse complement strand
ACTTTTCCATCATAATCCTCTGCCAACATCATTGCAGTCTGACAAGAACCGGACAGACCACTGCTCATAGGAATGTGGACAACCTCATCATATTCTTCCAATAGCTCATCCCAAATCCTCAGGACATCCGTAATTGCCGGTTGACTGGTAGAAATTTCCGCGCCTTCTTCTAATTTTCCATAAAATTCTTCCTGTGTCAGGTTAATGTCTTCAAAAAATTCTTCTCCATTAATCACAAAAGGCATAGGCAACACAAAAATGCCAAGTTCCTTCGCTTGAGACTGGGTAACACCACTGTTACTGTCTGTCACAACTGCTATCTTAGCCATAATAACCTCCGATATTTATCACATAATACACACACAGGTCAATTTTACATTTATATAGTTTTAAAGTCAACTATATTAGAATTTCCTTCTTCAAAATAATATCGGACTTCTTTATAAGCCTCAGAACACAAATCCGGGTCCTCTAAAAGAATTCTATCTGCGCACTCGCTTGCCATTTTTAGCACATCGGCATCATTATAGATATCACCGATTCTAAAAGCCAAATCACCACTTTGTCTGATTCCAAACAAATCACCGGGACCACGCATTTTTAAATCTTCTCCCGCAATATAAAAACCATCATTTGACTTGTTTAAAATTTCCAAACGTTTCATAGTATCAGCATTATCATTTCCACTGACAAATATACAATAGCTTTGATGTCCGCCTCTTCCTACACGGCCTCTGAGCTGATGAAGCTGGGCTAAACCAAAACGTTCTGCATTCTCCACCATCATCACCGTTGCATTTGGAACATTAATTCCCACTTCGATAACGGTTGTGGACACTAAAACATCAATATTTTTTGCCGCAAACTCCTCCATGATTTTGGTCTTTTCAGCCGGCCGCATTTTCCCATGGAGGCAGGCTACTTGAATGTGATTCGGTAAATTAGCACGCAGTTTTTCCGCATAGTCTACTACATTTTCCAGGCCTTCCATTTCCCCTTCTTCTACCATGGGACAAATCACATAAGCCTGTCTGCCCTTTGCCACCTCACCCGTAATAAATTTATACGCAGTCTGACGATAGTTTGTTCCCACAACACAGTTTTTTATGGGAAGTCTTTCTCCGGGTAATTCATCAATTACGGAAATATGTAAATCCCCATAAATAATAATTGCCAACGTACGTGGTATCGGCGTAGCACTCATCACCAGTACATGGGGCATTCCATCGGAAAGTCTTCCTTTTTCAGCCAGTGTTTCTCTCTGTCTTACACCAAAACGATGTTGTTCATCTGTCACAACAAGTGCCAAATTTTTAAATTCCACTTTTTCCTGGATAATAGCATGGGTTCCAAGTACAAGATTAGCTTCACCGGAAACAATTTTACTATATGCCTCCCTTTTTTCTTTTGCAGTCATGGAGCCAACCAGTAAAACCGGTTTAAATGGCAATTTATATTTCTCTGTAAAATCAGAGAAGGTTTCAAAATGTTGTCTTGCCAACACTTCTGTGGGCGCCATCATTGCCCCTTGATAACCATTTGCCACGCACATAAGCAGGGCCAGCAGGGCCACCGCCGTTTTTCCCGAACCTACATCTCCCTGAATCAGTCTGTTCATGCAAGAATGTCCGCCCAGGTCACTCTTTATCTCTGCCCATGTTCTAAGCTGGGCCGAAGTCATTTTATAAGGTAAACCTTCAATCAACCGGACTGTATCCGCGGTTTCAAACATGGGAAAATGATTGGGTTCCATTTCCGACATCTCTTTACTTTTCCGTACCATAAGAATAAAAGAAAGAAACTCGTCAAAAGCCAGTCTTTTCCTTGCTTTAAACATACTTTTCATATCTTTCGGAAAATGGATATTGTAAAACGCTTCTCTATAAGATATAAGGTTATATTGTTCTCTTATCTTCTCCGGTAACGGTTCCTTTGGCATGGGACACATTTCCATAAGTTGTTTTACCGCTTTTGTTATCCCTTGATTGGTAAGTCCCTTCGTCAAACTATATCTGGGCTGAATATATGCCAACAACTCCCTGTATTCCTCTTCTTTGTAGATACGGGGCTGATCCATATATTTGGTGATCCCCTTCATTTTAATGTCGCCTCGGAAAAGGTGCTTCGTGCCCGGCTTTAAAACATTTTTCATGTACGGCATATTAAAATATGTCAACTGTACATTTCCGGTATCATCTTGGGCATTTACACTCAAAACAGACAAATTACGTACTTTTTTAACCATAACAGTTCCCACAATGGTTAGCCTAACCGTACATATTTCACCCATCCTTGCTTCCGACACTTTTACAGCCGGTCCAAATATCTCATAGTCTCTCGGAAAATAAAAAAGCAAATCCCTGAGAGAAAAAATATTTAATTTATGAAAAAGATTGGCTGATTTCTCGCCAATCCCTTTCAGTTCTATTATTTGATTATCCAGATTCATACTTACCTCTCTCGATATGTGCGAGTAACGTAAATAGGGAGAATGCGCCGGCATTCTCTGTAATCGTCGCTGCCGGACGATGATTTATTCAGCAGAGATTACGTAATAATAAATGGGCTGTCCACCGTACTGTAATTCCACATCACAGTCCGGATATTTCTGTGCAACCGCATCACGGAGTTCTTCTGCATCTGCTTCTTCTACATCGCATCCGGAGTAAATGCTGATCAATTCAAGAGAATCATCCATCATAGCATCTACCATTTCCAAAGTGATGGCTCTCATATCCGTGCCAACAGCTAAAATACCCTGATCGCCAATACCCATATAATCACCCTGTTTGATTTCCTTATCATCAATCTGGGTATCTCTTACCGCATAGGTAACCTGACCGGTTTTAACTCTTGTAATCTCTTCCATTATAGCCGCTTCATTTTCTTCCACGGAAATATCCGCAACATAGCTGATTACAGCAGTAATACCCTGAGGTACTGTTTTAGTAGGAAGAACCACAATCTTTTTATCCTTTACCAAATCTGCCGCCTGATTTGCAGCTAAAATAATATTCTTGTTATTCGGTAAAATAAATATGGTATCTGCATTTACTTTTTCAATGGCATCTAACATATCTGCAGTACTGGGATTCATTGTCTGACCACCTTCAATCAGATAATCCACACCAAGTCCTTTGAAGATTTCATTCATACCTTCGCCGATAGATACCGCTACAAAACCAACAGGCTTACGCTCTGCGGGAATTTCTTCCACAGGCTGTTCTGTCTTTGCCGCTTCCTTCTCTGCAGCCTTAAACAATTTTTCCTGATGCTCCAAACGCATATTATCAATTTTCATATTGGAAAGAGCACCGTACTTTAAAGCTTTCTGAATAGCTAAACCGGGGTCATTTGTATGAACATGTACCTTTACAACATCATCATCTGCTACGCAGACAATAGAATCACCAATGGACTCTAAATACGCTTTGAAATCCATCTCATGCTTAATATTAAAAGTCTTATTAAGTAATATGATAAATTCTGTGCAATATCCAAATTTGATATCTGCCTCTGCCTGTGCATCAATCTTAGTCACGCTTCCGGATGTGGATGCACCTGTAATGGTGTAATCAATTTCTTTACCCTGAAATGCATCATATGCACCGGAAAGAACTTCAACAAGTCCCTGTCCGCCGGAATCTACTACACCTGCCTGTTTCAAAACAGGAAGCATTTCCGGAGTCTGACTGAGAACATATCTTGCATGCTCAATCACCTGATTAATAAAGCTGTCCAAATCTATTGTGCCATCATCAGCAAGTTCTCTTGCTTTTTCTGCCGCACCTTTTGCAACCGTAAGAATTGTGCCCTCTTTAGGCTTCATAACTGCTTTGTAAGCTGTTTCCACCGCTTTCTCACAAGCACCTGCCAGCACAGAAACATTAATTACTTTTTCTTCTTTAATACCTTTGGTAAATCCACGGAACAACTGGGAAAGTATAACACCGGAGTTTCCTCTTGCGCCTCTAAGGGAACCACTGGAAATAGCCTTGCACAAAGACTCCATATCCGGTTCAGCACCAAGTGCTGCAACCTCTTTTGCCGCAGACATAATCGTCATTGTCATATTAGTACCTGTATCACCATCGGGAACAGGGAACACATTCAATTCATTAATCCATTCTTTCTTGGATTCCAAGTTTTTCGCACCAGCCAAGAACATCTTTGCAAGCATCTTAGCGTCGATCGTTGTCAAAGCCACAGATAAATCCTCCTTAATCAATCACTCTAACACCTTCAACAAAGATGTTGATTTTTTCAATTTCCATACCAGTAAACTCTTCCACTTTGTATTTCACATTGCTAATCAGGTTTTCTGATACTGCTAAAATGCTTACGCCATATGAAACAATAACATGGAAATCCAAAACAAGTTTATTATTTTCATCCAGCGAAACAAAAATACCCCTTGTCAGATTGTCTTTTTTTAACAATCGAACCAAGCCATCTTTCACGCTGAATCCGGCCATTCCCACAATACCGAAACACTCTACAGCAACACTTCCGGCATATTGGGCAATTACTTCATTATCAATAACAATATTTCCCAGATGGGTATTTATTGATGAACCTTTCATGACAAACCTCCTTCAGGACACACATATATATGGTATTATAACTGCTTTTACAAAAAAAAGAAACATAAAATTTAAAAAAGTTCAAAATTAAAAATAAATTTTACTTGCATTATTTGTACATATCTGTTAATATATCACTGTTGCGAGTATAACTCGAATGAAAAGTAGACATTCGTATATTGAGGAGGTGTCAAGATGGCTAAATGTGAAGTATGTGGTAAAGGTGTTCATTTCGGTAACAACGTAAGCCATTCTAATAGAAAAACAAATGCAATGTGGAATGCTAACGTAAAGAGCGTTAGATGCAAAGTTAACGGCGGTTCTCAGAAATTGAACGTTTGCACTCGTTGCTTAAGATCCGGCAAAGTTGAAAGAGCTTAATATTCAATTTTAAAAAACAAAAACCTGTCTTCAGACAGGTTTTTTTGTTTTTTCAGTATTTTAACTTAAAATCGTTCTCTTCTTCTCTTTTCATATTCTTTATTAATGAGTTGCACAAGTTCAGCATCCCCACATAAATTATCCGGATGAAATATTTTCATCAAATCCTTATATCGTTTTCTGACCGTAAGAAAATTGCTTGTCCCGCGAAATAATACCGCAGCAATATCTTCATTATTCCCTTCCTGGTAACCGGAAATATCATTCAAGAGCATTTCTTTCTCTCTTTCAAGTCTGGCTCTGTCTCTATCCAGTTTCCGCCGGTCTATATCAAGCTGTTTAAAACCATCCTGTAATATCTGGAATTTTTTATCAAAAAAAAGATTTTCATCCTTCATTCTTTTTCTTTCAATAACCATCTTGTGATTGAGCCGGTTCATCTCATCCCGAAATTGCACCCGTTCTTTTAAGAACTTTTCCTTAAGTTCCATCATCTCGCGGCGTTCATTTTCCAATCTGGCATTTTCACGAAAAAGAAATATTTTTGCTTCCTTCAACTCATCTTCACTGTCCGCCTTAAGGACAGCTTCCCAATTGATCATGCCAATGCACACTCCTTTATCCACCACAATAGCAACAATATCCGATAACAATCAATAACGCAATAATAATCAATCCAATAAGAATATTATGAATAAACAACATCATTAACATCCCTATCGCTATTGCAATGGCTAACAATCCAATTAATTTTTTCACATCCATAAATTTCTTTTTCTACTTAATGTAAACTTATAATAGGATATGCAAAAAATTATAAATAGTGACTGTCTATTCCTCTATATTCATTTTTCCGGCATCGCCATCCGGAAAAGCAACCTCTACCGCTTCTTCATCCGCCGGCATATCTTCCTTTTTTGTTGTAAATTTATCAATCAAATCCGGAATCATATCCAGTATCTTTGTCATGGTATCCTGATTTTTTACATTAACCAGCTTGGTAGAACCGTTTTTAATAACAAGAACGGCACTGGGGGTCATCTTACCGCCCATACCTCCGCCACCTTTGTTTGTTTTTTTATCCGCATTAATACCGGCACCTGCCCCCACACCAAAACTCACATCTACAAGAGGCACAATAATCGTATCACCAATCTGAGTGGGCTCACCTACAACGGTTTTCGTCGTAAAAACACAGTCCATACCTTTCATTAAAGATTCCATAACATTTTGAAACTGATTTTCTGCCATTTTTAAACATCCTTTCTCTTGCATTTATCAAGCAACACGTGCAACTGTTCATCAAAGTATATTCTGACCCCATTATACAACAGATTAAAAGCCGTAATTCTTCCTCGGACATACAATCTTCCCTCCAGGATCTTTTCTTCAAAATCCGGCGTAACCTCTATCTGGCCATCAACAAGTGGAAGTAACATGCTATATACTGCTAAAATATAACCTGTCGTGTCCGGTTCTCCTGTACCGAATCGTATATCTGCTTTCAATACTCTTGGTTTAATATGCTTCAGAATTTTAAAAATACGATGTTTACAACGTTCAAACAAAAGCCTGTTTTCCTTCTCCTGAAACAGATCCTTATAATACCCTAAATCTTCAAAGATCTTTTTAATTTTAACATAGATATTCTTTATTTTGTACTGTATCTTTTGAAAAATGCTATGCTTTTCTTCTTTTGTCTCTTTTTCAGAAACAGATCTTGGTTTTTCAGCCCCCCGGTCATTCCCTGTTTCATTTGAACGGACTTCATTTTTTTCAGTTATATCCGTTTCGCTACTATTTTCCGGAACAGAAACATTCTCCTGCTCATCCGTCTTATTTTCCCATACCCTTATTCCGAAAATCCTCACTATAACCCGGCCCGGCTCAGGATAAGAAAATTGGATTTTCAAAAAATGAAGCAACCAGGTTGCCTGAATATGTGCAATTATATCCGAATCCTTTTGTACTTCAGCTTTGTATCGTACCGGTACAAAAAGAACCAAAATAAGCAGCAATAGGATAACCCCTATTATACACAGCAATATGATTCCTATAATTGCTAATATCTGTAACAAAATTTGCATTGAGCTATTCTTGCCTTTCTTATGACATATTATCGTTTAAATACGCCTTTACATTACAATCTTGTCTCTTTTCCAATGTTTCATCCATGATTTTAACTACTAACCCAACCGCTTCATTGTAATCTGTTGCTATCCCAACAATCATTCTCGGGAAATCCTTATAATGCTTTTGGGCAAAGATTTTTGAATCGTAAATTTCAAGCAAATCATTTCCTTCTGCGAAAGTGATTATATACGCGTTTGTAAACAAAGAACCTTTTTTCAATCTACTTTTAATCTGACGTAGATTTCTCACCCGTTCTCCTACATAGAGCTTTGAATAAAAAAGCATACTTTACCCTCTTTCATGTGCAATCCAGGTTTAAAACACATGATAATTATATCACAGACAAACTCTTTTACATAGTAAAAATGTTGACATCTTGTTACAATATTTTATACTATATGTAGTAGCATCATTAAATTTAAATCATTTGTTTGATATTTCAAACAAATTGAACATCAGGAGCATACCAATGAAAGATATTGCACGAATCGCACTACAGCCCGGTATGATTATCGGACAGGATATATTTAACTATCGAAACGAACTGATTTTCCCCGCGGGTACAAAAATTGATGAAACCATTATCGCAAAATTGGCACGGCATTCCATTATGGTAGTTCCCATCATGGAAGATATTGATTTTGCAACCACACATTTTGAAAAAATCCGACTCAGTGAAGCCTATCGCAACTTTGAATTGGAATATAATCACTGTTTGATTGCATATCGCAATGTTATGAATAATTTTGTGTTAAATTCAGTTCGGGTTGACACAGGATTCTTAATGGACATTTATCGCAAACTGACCGCACTTGCACCAAGCAGTAATCTTCTTTTGGATTATTTATACAATATGATTCCCAACGAAGATGAATTAACACATACTCACTGCTTAAATTCCGCTCTTATCGCAGGTGTATTTGCCGATTGGCTCAGCATGTCCCCTACCGACAAGGAAATTCTTGTTTTATCAGGCTTTTTTTATGATATCGGAAAATTAAAACTTCCATATGAAATTTTATGGAAACCGGGAAACCTGACTAACATTGAATATGCCACCATTAAAACACATCCTGTTTTAGGATATGAAATGGCACGTACCCAAGGACTGGATCCTCATATTTTAAACGCAATCTTCATGCATCATGAACGTTGTGACGGATCCGGATATCCTTCCGGATTAAGAAAAGAACAAATAGACATATTTGCAAGATACATCGCCATTGTTGATGCTTACGAAGCGATGACATCTGCCAGAACCTACCGCCAGTCCCTCACTCCCTTAGAGGTAATATCCCGTTTTGAAAAAGAGGGCTTCCAACGATATGACGAGGTTCTTCTCCGTCCTATTTTAAAGCGTATTGCAGATTCACAAATCGGACTTAACGTAACCCTAAGCGATGATTCAACTTGGGAAATTTTTGTGATTAATCCGGCCAAACTCTCAAAACCCATTCTAAAAAGGAATGAAACCGAATTTTTAAACCTGGCCGAAAGGGAAGATTTGGAAATCGTATCAATTCATTAAATCAAAAACAAGGTCACCTGAATATTCAGATGACCTTGTTTTTTAATAAAATTTTTTTGAACCCCATTGATTGTTCTTTTTTAATTCCAGATATTCATTATAAGCCTTTTCTAAAATCTGCTTTTCATTTGAAAATTTCAACAAATGATAAGCTTCATGATACTTATAAAACCCGGAATCCACAAAGTATTCTTCGCGCTGTGGTTTGCTATAATAGCTATCAGCCATCATCAAATACCAATGTACTTCTTTTTCAACTACATCCTCAGGTACATTAAATGTGTATTCGCTTTTTCCGATATATTTCACAATAGTAGCCTGGGCACCGGACTCCTCCAACACTTCACGAAGTGCTGTATCCTTGTATTCTTCGCCTTCTTCTACTGTTCCTTTGGGCAAAACCCATCCTTCATACTTGTTTTTATAATTCTTGTACAAAAGCAAAATTTTTCCTCGGAAAATAACCACACCGCCACAACTGGTTGCCTCAATCATTGCAATTCCTCCTAGTATTGGTGTGCCAATAAAACTTGACTTAATATCAGTATAGTCCAAAACATTACATATGGCAATGAAAATTTACAAGGCACCTTTCTTTTCATGACCGGTTGTAAAATGTTCATATGGTCTTACCATATCATTATTTCCTCTGATTCCCATAAAATATCTCATGATTTTTTCTGCTTCCATACTGTTTTCTGTCGTAAAATCCAGTCGGATGGCTGTATTTATTCTGTTTTCCAAAATCTTATCATGCAAGGATAAAGGAACCGAATTATAAATAACATTGTAACAATGCCTGCAATTAACATATACCGGAAATTCTGCTTTGTATCGGTCTTTAAGAGAAAAAGCAAACTGCATATTTCCTGCATTCTTAGAATCCGATGCACCTTTCTTCATTAAACAGTCCTTTGAGGTCCGTGCCACACAATTGGCAGTAACCATCATAGGAAGTCTTCCGTATACCACCTGTTCCCAATCACTCTGGTCTACTATTTCACTTTGTTCTCTACCCGAAAGTTCATAAGGAAGGCAAAAGCCTGATAATTTATCTGACCAAAAGAATATACATTCCTTATTCCATTGATAAAGTCCGGCATCACCGTAAATTGGTTTCTGAAACTCATTTTCTTTCAAAAATGCATATTCTTCCATATTTCTGACAAGACATGCGTCTGCTTTTTCCAATACCGCCTTTATTCGTTTAAGATATTCCTCATCTCTTTTTCTCAAAATAAAGGGCAATGCGATACAAAGTTCATTCTTTGTACTTCCCATCCGCCATGAATGCACCATATCAAGTATCGTTTGCCAACTTTCTTCCTCAAGACATAAGTCTCCATCCAAATAGATGCGTTCAATATTCTCTCCATATTTTAATATGGCAGAAAGTTGCTGTAGATTGGTAATAAACACCCTTAAGCTATAATTTTTCTTAGGATTTGTGTGTTCTTTCTTTACCGGTTTTTCTTCCCCAAAAACACATACCCTTTTCGAAAGTTCCGGACAATTTTCTTTTTCAATCTCCTTCTCCAACAATTCTATACCCGTCCTACGAAGATCTTTAATTGCTTTTAAAGGATAAAAAATATCATTTTCCGCATCAATTTCTATATCAATCAATTCAAAAAATGTTTCTCCAAGTGCAGACAATCCTTCCTGAATATTCTCTACTGTAACCGGTTGTTTCATGGCTTCTTGCACCATCTGTCCGTTTACCGTCACATATATGTCTCCCTGGGAAATTGTCAAAACAGCGAGACACTCCTTATGAAAATAAGCCTGCATCTTAATTGGCAATCTCATAGGTTTATTCAAATATTTACTCCGTACCAATCCAAGTACAGTCTCATCGCTTCCACTATATCCCGGTGCTCCTCCGGTAATCATCTCTTTTCCGTTATGTCGGTAATAATATCCGTCCTGAATTTCAGAACGGATATACAATGATTCCAGCATTCGCATATCATCTTTGGACACTTTGTATCCGGCTCTGCCCTTTTTATAATATAAATCAATATATTTACGATAAATAGCTGTTACACCGGCCGCATACTCCGGTTTCTTCATACGTCCTTCTATTTTAAAGGAATCAATTCCGGCTTCTATCAAATCAGGAATATGTTCAATGGTGCACATATCTTTCAAACTTAAAGGAAAACTGCTTACCTCTCCTCTAACCGTTGTTCCGTTTTCCAACACTTCATAAGGAAGACGGCAAGGCTGGGCGCATTTCCCTCTATTTCCACTTCTACCTCCCAACAGACTACTAAAAAGACACTGTCCGGAATAGCAATAACACATAGCACCATGAATAAAGGTTTCCAATTCCAAACCCGTTTCCATCTTTATTTCTTTTATTTCCTGTAAAGACAATTCCCTTGCAGGAACAATACGTACCGCACCTTCTTCTTTTAACATTTTTGCAGCATGTACTCCTGTCACAGTCATTTGCGTACTTACATGTAACGGAAGATGTGGAAAACGCCTACGGATAAAAGAAAACACTCCCATGTCCTGAACAATTATTCCATCCAATCCCGCCTCATAAAAAGGTTGAATATAGGAATACAATTCTCCAAATTCTTTTTCCTTTATCAGGGTATTTAATGTCAAATAAACTTTTCTGCGAAAGAGATGAGCATATTTGATAGCGCTGCACAGCTCTTCGTTTGTAAAATTATCCGCAAAAGCCCTTGCACCAAATTTATCACCACCCAGATAAACAGCATCTGCTCCGGCATGTATTGCCCCTAAAAAACTTTCATAATTTCCGGCAGGAGCCAATAATTCCACTTTTACCATAACGTTCCTTTCTATATTACCCAACAAAAATATAACTTTAATAGAGAAAAACGCCGCCCAAAAAGGCAGCGTCCTATTAACGTTTATGTTCTTTTAATTCCGTTTCCAAGCGTACAATTTTCTTAGCATCCTCATTTATTGTCAGTTGCATCTCTTTCACATTTTTCTCTGTGTTTTCAAGCTTGATTTGCGCTGCAATCAATTCATGCTTCAGATCGTAAAGTTCTTTTTCTTTCGCCTGAATATCTTCTTCCAACAGGGTAATCTGGCGTTTTGCTTTAAAATAATCATCTGCTATATTAAGCTGCAACAGTACATTCTGAGTATCCAATGGTTGTCTTCTAAATCCATCTAATTTACCATACTCATCAATTTTGCTGTTAATATAAGAAGCTACTCTCTGTAAATATTCTTCACTCTCATATCCGCTAAGTGTAAAAATTTTTCCGCCTATAATTACTTCGGTATCTGTTTTTGAAGTCATTGCTCTTTCCTCTCAGACAGGACATACACTATATATGCCACGTTAATAAGGTACAAAACACTAGATTTATTATATAACATGTCCGTCTGGCAATCAAGAGTTTCTTTCAATTTCGGTTATTTGCAAACGCAAAAATTTAACTAAACATTATGATTTGACAAGCCCAAATGTTTATAAGCCAGTTCCGTTACCATTCTTCCTCTTGGAGTTCTGTTAATAAGTCCGTTTTTAATCAAATAAGGCTCATAAACATCTTCAATGGTACCGGAATCTTCTCCAATGGCAGCTGCAAGAGTTTCCAAACCTACGGGGCCACCGGAAAACTTATGAATCATGGTCTCTAAAATATTTCTATCTATGTGGTCCAGTCCAAGTTTATCCACATCCATCAAATCAAGCGCTGTTTTTGCCACTTCTTCCGTAATTATACCATCATACCGCACCTGTGCAAAATCTCTTACACGTTTTAAAATCCGGTTAGCAAGCCTCGGCGTACCACGGCTTCTTCTTGCCATTTCCATGGCACCTTCCGGCTCTACCTCCACGCCCAGCACTCTCGCAGAATGTAAAATAATAAGTTGTAATTCTTTCAGACTATAAAACTCCAGTCTGTGAATCATTCCAAAACGGTCCCGCAACGGTGCAGTCAGCATCCCCGCCCTGGTTGTAGCACCAACTAACGTAAAATGAGGCAAATCCAGACGTACCGATCTGGCGGAAGCTCCTTTTCCAATCATAATGTCTATGGCGTAATCCTCCATAGCAGGATAAAGTACCTCTTCCACCTGTCTGTTTAATCTGTGAATCTCATCCACAAAAAGAATATCTCCTTCCTGCAGATTGTTGAGCACAGCAGCCATTTCTCCCGGTTTTTCAATTGCAGGCCCACTGGTGATTTTCAGGTTCACACCCATTTCATTGGCAATAATTCCTGCCAAAGTGGTTTTTCCAAGCCCCGGCGGTCCATAAAACAAGGCATGATCCAGAGCTTCTCCTCTCTGCTTTGCCGCATCAATATAAATACGGAGAATCTCTTTAATCTTCTCCTGGCCAATGTAATCCTTTAACAGTTGCGGTCTGAGCGAACCCTCTATTTTTATATCTTCTTCCGTTAAATTTGTCTCAATGGTTCTTGCCATTTAAGCCTCCACCTTTTAAAACATATTTTTCAGTGCTTTTTTCAACAGTTCACCGGCATCCATATCTTCCTTGCCTTCTACCCGCTTAACTGCTTTTGCACTTTCTGTTTGTCCATATCCCAATGCTACCAAGGCTTCAATCGCCTCATTGATTGCCGGTGATTCCTGCAATCCTTTCGCTCCTTTATATAGCTCAGCTTCCTTAGAAATATAAGAATCTTCTATAGAAACTTTATCTTTCAAATCAAGAATCAAGCGCTCCGCAGTTTTACTGCCAATTCCCGGTGCTTTTGCAATAGCCTTTGCATCACCGGACATAATAGCAAACCGTAGTGTATCCGCATCCATAACAGATAAAATTGCCAAAACTCCTTTGGGACCGATACCATTTACCGTAATACATTTTTTGAATATTTCCAAATCATCCCGTGTTAAAAACCCATAAAGGGAAAAGGCGTCTTCCCTTACCAATGTATAAGTATACATCTTTACTTCTTCACCGATTCCGGGAACAAGAGCTGCTGTAGATGCCGAAATTTTCACATTATATCCGATTCCGTTTACATCAATCACTACATTATCTTCTGTAATATCTGCGACAATTCCTTTAACATATGCAATCATGTAACGCCTCCAAAGACAAATAAGTATTACTTTTACTCAGTATAGCACAATCGAACATATGTTTCAAGCATTCTTTATAAGAATCCTAATCATACTTTCTTCCGAAGCTTTTTGTATACAACAAAAAAGCAAAGCAAATGTATGGTCAGCGTTACTGTCCATGTGAAAGGATAGGAAAAATACAACACCTCTAACCTATGATCCGCCGCAAAAACCGTATATATCCATATCACACGAAGCAAACATGCCCCCGTCAGAGATACTATCATGGGCATAATCGCATATCCCATTCCTCTTAGCACTCCCACAATAGTATCCATTAGTCCACATAAAAAATATGGACAGGAAATCCAAAGCAGTCTGATCAGACCTATTTCTATTACTTCCGCTTCTTTTACATAAAGACCAAGTAATGGTCTGCCCAGAAAATAGAGTCCATTTCCCATAACCAGTCCAACTACGGTCACACAAAGCACACAATAAAGCATGATTTTCCCGATGCGGTTGTATTTTCTCGCGCCGAAATTTTGGCTGGTGAAACTGACAGCTGATTGATGAAAGGTATTCATTGCCGTATAAGCAAATCCTTCCAAATTTCCCGCCGCCGAATTCGCCGCCATCGCATCTGCACCAAAAGAATTAATGGAGGATTGAATCAGTACATTTGACATGGAAAAAATTGCCCCCTGTAATCCTGCCGGAACACCGATTCTTATTATCAGCAGTAACTTATGTTTATATATTTTTAATTTATTTAAGCTTAACTTATATGCCGTCTCTGTTTTCATAAGACAAATCACAACAAGCGCCGCTGAAACAAACTGTGAAATTGTAGTGGCAAGACCTACCCCTGCTACACCCATTCTGCAAACAATCACAAAAAACAGGTTGAGAATTACGTTTATGACACCGGCAATACTAAGAAAGTACAAAGGTCTTTTTGTATCACCAACAGCACGGAGTACCGCACTTCCAAAGTTATACACCATCATAGCCGGCATTCCCGCAAAATAAATACGGAGATATAAAACAGATTGTCCCAGCACCTCCCCGGGGGATCCCATCAGTTCCAATGCAAAAGGAGAAACAAAAAAGCCAACAAATATCAGGAAAATACCACATACAATTGCACTGGTTATGGCAGTATGTACCGTATCAGAGAGTTCTTTTTCCTGTCCTGCACCATAATATCTCGCCACAAGAACATTGGTTCCTACGGAAAGGCCGATAAATACATTTACAATCAGGTTGACAAGTGAACCGGTGGAACCGACTGCAGCAAGAGCATCGCTTCCAACACATTTTCCCACCACAATCATATCCGCTGCATTAAACAAAAGCTGAAGTATACCGGAAAGCATAAGTGGAAGGGAAAAAACCAATATTTTCCCTAAAAGCGGACCATTACACATATCCATTTCATATTTTCGAATTGTCTGAGCCATAATAATCCCTTTCTTTTCCAAAAGAAATCCCGGTACTACTTTCATAGTACCGGGGAACATTAGTCCATGGACATTATTTGGAATTGATATAATTGATAAGTCCTTCTGCAGCGATAATCTTCTGCATGAATTCCGGAAATGCCTGACCTTTAAATTCTGTCCCTTTAGTCTTATCATAAATCATTCCGGAGTCAAAATCAATCTCTACTTCATCGCCTGCTTCAATAGCCTTCGCAGCCTCAGGACATTCAATAATGGGAAGTCCTATATTGATGGCATTGCGGTAGAAAATTCTGGCGAAGGTCTCTGCAATAACGCAGCTTACTCCTGCAGCCTTAATCGCAATGGGTGCATGTTCCCTGGAGGAACCACAACCAAAGTTTTTATTTGCCACAATAATATCGCCTTTTTTCACATTTTTCACAAAATCCTTATCGATATCCTCCATGCAATGGGTTGCAAGTTCTGCAGGATCTGAGGAGTTTAAGTATCTCGCAGGGATAATTACATCTGTATCTACGTTGTCACCGTATTTAAAAACTGTTCCGTTTGCTTTCATTTTCAGTCTCCTTCCTATTAGTCAAGCTGGCAGGGGCAGGAAATTTTTCCGGTCACTGCACTGGCAGCTGCAACTGCAGGACTTGCCAGATATACTTCGGATTTCACATGACCCATACGGCCTACAAAGTTACGGTTTGTGGTTGAAACACATCTCTCGCCTTCTGCAAGGATACCCATGTAACCGCCAAGACAAGGACCACAGGTAGGTGTACTTACAACTGCACCTGCTTCAATAAAGATTTTCAGAAGTCCTTCTTCCATAGCATCCATATATATCTTCTGTGTGGCGGGAATAACGATACAACGCATTCCTTTTGCCACATGTCTGCCCTGTAAAACTTCAGCAGCAATACGAAGGTCATCCAGACGTCCGTTTGTACAGGAACCGATTACCACCTGATCAATCACCACGTCTTCTGTAATCTCATCGATGGTCTTTGTATTTTCCGGCAAATGAGGAAAAGCAATTGTGGGCTTAAGAGTACTCAGATCAATGGTGTACTCCTCATCATAAACCGCATCTTCGTCCGCCTCATATACGGTATAAGGTCTTTCGGAATGTTCCTTCATATATGCTTTTGCCACATCATCTACAGGGAAAATACCATTTTTACCACCGGCTTCAATTGCCATATTAGCGATAGTGAAACGGTCATCCATTGAAAGATTGGCAATACCATCGCCTACAAATTCCATAGATTTATAAAGAGCACCATCCACACCAATCATACCGATAATGTGAAGAATAACATCTTTGCCGCTTACCCATTTAGAAGGCTTACCTGTAAGATTAAACTTAATGGCAGCAGGTACTTTAAACCAAGCTTTACCGGTAGCCATACCGGCAGCCATATCTGTACTTCCCACACCTGTTGAAAAAGCACCAAGCGCTCCATATGTACAAGTATGAGAATCAGCACCGATAATTACATCACCTGCAACCGTAAGTCCTTTCTCCGGAAGCAGCGCATGTTCAATACCCATCTCTCCCACTTCAAAATAGTTTGTAATCTCATTTCTCCGGGCAAATTCACGTACACATTTACAATGCTCTGCAGATTTAATATCTTTATTCGGAACAAAATGGTCGGGAACTAAGGCAATCTTATCCTTATGGAATACTCCCTTCGCGTTCATTTTTTCCATTTCTTTAATTGCAACAGGGCTTGTGATATCATTTCCCAGTACCAAATCCAAATCTGCTTCAATCAACTGACCGGCTTCTACTTTTTCCAAACCTGCATGAGCAGCCAGAATTTTCTGAGTCATTGTCATTCCCATATCTATATCCTCCATTTATTTCTATCATACTGAATTATGGAATAATTTTAACATAGGATTTATTATTCTACAAATATATATTATTCATATTTACTATAACATCATGTTATGATAAACTATATAGCAGAACATACAAATGAGAGGAAATTATATCCTATGGAAAATCAAAACTTAAATCTTTATCATATTTTTTACGTCACCGCCGGCTGTGGTAACATTTCATCCGCTGCAAAAGAACTGTATATCAGCCAACCGGCTATTTCAAAAGCAATTTCAAAATTGGAAAGCAATTTAAGCACTACGCTCTTCACCCGTAATTCGCGTGGCGTGAAACTCACTCTGGAAGGAGAAATACTATACAAACAACTTGATATGGCTTTCCATGCTATACGTCAGGGTGAAGAAACCCTAAAAAGAAATGGCGAACTCGGTGTCGGTGAGCTTTCCATCGGTGTCAGTACCACTCTCTGTAAATATGTACTTATGCCTTACTTGCAACAGTTCATCCGGGAAAATCCTTATGTAAAAGTATCCATCTCCTGCCAATCCACCTATGAAACAATTAACGCTTTGGAAAGTGGCAAGTTGGACATCGGTCTTATCGGTGAAGCGGAAAAAATGGACAATCTTGATTTCTATCCGGTAAAAGAAATCAGCGACGTATTTGTAACCACCAAAGAATATATGGATTTCCTTCAGAAAAAAACAGGTATTACCGGTTCCGTACGCAACAAAGATGCCGCTGATCTTTTATCCATGTCCACATTACTTTTACTAGACCAGAACAATATTACCAGACAGTATATTGACAAATATATGATTCTGCATGGCATCTCTGCGGAACAACAAATCGAGATTACCACTATGGATTTATTGATTGAATTTTCCAAAATCGGTCTTGGAGTTGCATGTGTTATCGATTCCTTTATCGAAAAAGAACTGGCTGAAGGCAGTTTAATCCGTTTCCCTATGCCATCACGGATTCCCGCCAGAAAAATCGGATTTGCATGCAAGGGTAATACAACCCCCACTGTTTCCGCAAAAAAATTCTTAGAACTGATTTCTGTTTTACCGGAAGATTTATCTTAATTGATTTTACATACTACAACAAAAGCCAAAGAGCAAAACTCTTTGGCTTTTATATTACGCGTTATGATTAGTTGTTGATAAATTTATCTTCTTCGTTGTTCCAGCTGTAAAGTTTACGGATTTCGTTACCAACCTGCTCTGAAGGATGTTCAGCAGCAAGTTTTCTCATTGCTTTGAAGTGAGCCTGGCCACCTGCAGCAGACATATCAAGCAGGAAGTCTTTTGCAAAAGTACCATCCTGGATATCTTTCAAAATCTTCTTCATAGCTTTCTTTGTATCTTCAGTGATAATCTTAGGACCTGTGATGTAATCACCGTATTCAGCTGTGTTGGAGATGGAATATCTCATTCCTTCGAAACCGGACTGATAAATCAGGTCAACAATCAGTTTCATTTCATGGATACACTCAAAGTATGCATTTCTGGGATCATAACCGGCTTCTGTAAGAGTTTCAAAACCTGCCTGCATCAGTGCACAAACACCACCACAGAGAACTGCCTGCTCACCAAACAGGTCTGTTTCTGTTTCTGTTCTGAAAGTTGTTTCAAGAACACCTGCTCTTGCGCCACCGATTGCAGCAGCATAAGCGAGAGCTTTATCAAGAGCCTTTCCGCTTGCATCCTGATGAACTGCAACCAAACAAGGAACACCTTTACCTGCCTGATATTCACTTCTTACAGTATGTCCGGGTCCCTTAGGAGCGATCATAGTAACATCTACGAAGCTGGGGGGAACAATCTGTCCAAAATGAATATTGAAGCCGTGTGCGAACATCAGCATGTTACCGGGCTCAAGGTTGGGCTCGATATCTTTTTTGTACATGGAAGCCTGCAATTCATCGTTGATAAGAATCATGATGATGTCAGCTTTCTTTGCAGCTTCTGCTGCGGTATATACTTCAAATCCCTGTCTAACTGCTTTGTCCCAGGATTTTGAGCCTTCATACAGACCGATAATAACATTGCATCCTGATTCTTTTGCATTCAGTGCATGTGCATGGCCCTGACTTCCGTAACCGATAACTGCGATTGTTTTTCCTTCCAATACGGAAATATTACAATCTTCCTGGTAATAAATATTTGCCATTTTCTTTTCCTCCGTTTCGCCTTGCGGCTTTATATATTTTGATTTTAATTTTTATAACTTTCAGGATTTACCTGGAGCTAACTAAGATATGTAATGTCCTCGGAACCTCTGGTAAGTCCCGCAATACCGGTTCTTGCCAATTCCAAAATCTCATAACCTTCCAGAAGGTTGATAAACGCTTCAATTTTTGACTGATCACCGGTAAGTTCAATAATCATGCTGTCTGCCGATACATCAATAATTTTCGCCCTGAAAATGTCTGCCATGGAAATAACACCCTGACGGCGGTCTGCTTTCACTGCCACCTTAATCAGTGCCAGTTCACGGTAAACGCTCTCATCCGGCTTAAGTTCTTTAATTACTCTGATATCCACCAGTTTTGCAACCTGTTTCTCAATCTGTTCCAGAATATCATCATCTCCGGAAGTCACGATTGTGATACAAGAAAAACGGGGATCTGCGGTAACACCTGCGGTAATACTTTCAATGTTATAACCTCTTCTGGAAAACAATCCGGATATACGGCTAAGTACACCTGCGGTATTATCTACTAAAAGTTGAAATACTTTTTTCTGCATGTCATCAATCCTTTTCGCGGCTATTGCCTTGTTTTTACCTATTTTATCAACATTACATACCCTTGTCAACGTATGCAAACAAGTAATGTCTTTCATAACATACAGTTATGGGTTTTGTTCTTTCCACTTCTCTACGTTATATTATTTCCCTGACATTATTTCAGATTTTTTTCACTTTCAGAACATTTCTGAAGTGCAAGGGTTCCCGTGCGTGCAACTTCAACAATACTGACGGATTTCAGCATATCGATAAGCGCCTTTGTTTTCTCTGGCACATCACAAATCTGAATAATCATCAAATTATTGGACATATCAACAATCTCCGCTTTCATCACGGTACAAATCTCCATGATATCCCTACGGTTACCCTTATTATATTTAACCTTGATCAGCATAAGCTCTCTGCTGATACTGGCTGCCTCATCAAAGGTTTTTACTTTAATAACATCCAATTTTTTATTTAATTGCTTTTCAACCTGTTCAATAATTTTCTCTGTACCACTTGAAACGATGGTCATACAGGAAACATCAGGATCATCGGTTTCACCTACGGTAAGGGAATCAATATTAAAACATCTTCTTGAGAAAAGTCCGGCAACCTTACCGAGTACACCGGAGCGGTTTTCTACTAATACAGAATATATTCTCTTCATACTCTAAACCTCCAATTGCCGTTTCTTATACCAAATCCATAGGATCAATGACACATTCCATCAGCATGCTGCCCTTTTCATTTAAAAATTCTTCAACGGCAGTCTCTACACCTTCCATATTGTAAAGGCGTTTAAAAGGAATGTCATAAGCCGCAGCAATTTTCTCAAGATCAGGACTTCCTGACAAATCAACAACCGAATAATTATCTTTATAGGTAAAATGCTGATACTGTCTTACCATACCAAGATAACCATTCTTCAAAACAATAATCTTTACAGGGATATCATGTTGTTGTAATGTAGCCAGTTCCATCATGGACATCTGGAAGGAACCGTCACCGCACATAGCCACAACACATCTGTCAGGCGCAGCTACCTTTGCACCCATGGCAGCAGGAATGGAATATCCCATGGTTCCCATACCGCCTGAGGTTAAGAAATTACCATTTTTTACCACGTGATAACTGCAGGACCAAATCTGATTTTGACCTACATCAGCCACATAGATGCCATCCTCCGGCATCTTCTTTGAAAGAATCTCAATAAACTTTGCAGGATCCACAAAACCGGGGTCAGGCTTACGCTCCTTCAACATAGTTTCTTTATAACCCTTCAAAGTTTCAAGCCATTCTTCGTGCTCGCAAATAAATTCCTGATTAATAAAATCTTCAAAAATGTGCTTTGCATCTCCTACCAGAGGAATGGTAGGACCTGCATTTTTTCCGATTTCCGCAGGGTCCACATCAATATGTACAAGCACCTTGTCTTTTGTAATAAGATCAGGCTGGCTTACTGCCCTGTCTGCCACGCTGGCACCAACCATAATGAGTAAATCGGACTCATTCATAGCTCTGTTTGCATATGCCTTACCATTATTTCCCACCATACCAAAATACAAAGGGTGCTCTGTGGGCATCACGCCAATACCCATCATGGTAGACACAACGGGAATCTTATGCTGTTCTGCGAATCTTTTAAGTTCTTCCTTCGCATCGCTTAAAAGCACACCGCCACCGGCACAGATAATGGGACGTTTTGCACGCTCCAGCTCTTTTACCACTTTTTTAATCTGTACCATATTACCCTTTACCGTCGGTTTATAGGTACGCATAGTCACTTCCTCAGGGTATTTAAACTTACTTACCTGAGCATTCTGCACGTCAATAGGCACATCAATTAAAACAGGTCCTTTCCGTCCACTGTTTGCAATATAGAAAGCCTCTTTAAAAATTCTGGGAATATCAGCCGCATCTTTTACCAGATAACTGTATTTTACAAAAGACTCTACTGCTCCGGTAATATCCGCCTCCTGGAAGGCATCTGTACCAAGCAATTCCGTATGAACCTGTCCTGTAATGCATACCAGTGGAATACTGTCCGCAAAAGCAGTTGCAATACCTGTAATCACATTTGTCGCACCGGGACCGGAAGTTACGGCACACACACCCGGTTTACCGGAAATCCTTGCCTGACCACTGGCTGCATGTGCAGCATTTTGTTCTGTACGGATTAAAACCGTACGGATATCTGACTGTAACACACTATTATAAAAAGGACAGATTGCAACTCCGGGATAACCGTAGACAACTTCTACGCCCTCAGCTTCCAGACATTTAATCATAGCATCTGCACCGTTCATAATTCCTCCATTCTTTGCGTAAAAACACAAATTTTATTTTCTGTAAATTCAGATTATTTTAATATATTAGCACACGAAAGCGTCTTATTCAATACCGCAAAGTTTTTTTGCAACCTTTACCGCTTCCGCAGCATCTTTGGAAAATCCATCTGCACCTATTTCCACGGCATAATCAGGGGTAATTACCGCTCCCCCAATCATAACCTTCGCTGCAAGCCCGCTTTCCCTGACCAGATTTACCACTTTTTTCATTTGAGTCATAGTAGTTGTCATAAGGGCTGATAATGCAATAATTTTTGCATCATTCAATTTGGCTTCTTCCACAATTTTCTCAGCGGAAACATCTTTTCCAAGGTCTTTTACCTGAAAACCACAGTTTTTTAACATTAAAGCCACCAAATTTTTACCAATATCATGAATATCGCCTTCCACGGTTGCGATAACAATTACCGGCATCTCTTTTCCCTCGGAAGCACCTGCAAGATAAGGCTCTAAAATCTCAATCGAAATTTTCATTGCCTCTGCACTGGCTATCAACTGTGGAAGGAAATATTTTCCTTTTTCAAAAAGTTCACCCACATAATTAATGGCCGGCATCAATACCATATTCAGCAAATCATCTGCCGGAATTTTTTCTCCAAGTGCTTTTTGTGTTGCCTCTACACTCTTGTTTTGTTTTCCTTTTAAAACAGCCCAAAAAAGTTCCTTTCTGACACCTTCGAGCCCATGGTCCGGACTTTTTGTAATATCATTTACTTTCAAATCATTAGCTTTAACTTCATTGCTAACACTTGAAGGCATCGGCACACTCACGCTCTTTGTCGCCGCATTTTCCCTTTGTTCCTTAATCTGTCCCGCTATATCAATATAACGGATATCCGCCTCAGGCTTTGCAAGCAGTACATCAGAAGCAAAAGCACATCCCATTAAAAGCTCCTGTGAAGGATTTGCTATCGCCATGGTAAGTCCCTTTGCAATAGCCATAGTCAAAAATGCAGTGTTTACAAAACTCCTCTCCGGCATACCGAAGGAAATGTTCGAAAGACCACATATGGTTGCAAGCCCTCTTTCTTTACAATATTCAATGGTTTCAAGAGCCTGCAAGCCTGCCTGTTTATTGGCACCTACTGTGTTGACCAGTCCATCTACAATTATATCTTCCTTCCGGAAGCCCAGTTCCGTAGCCCTGTCATATATTTTACAAATAATGCTTTTCTTTTCTTCCAAATCGGCGGGTAAACCTTCATCTGAAAGAGGAAGCAAAATAAACATCGCTCCGTATTTTTTTGCAATCGGAAGAAGTTTTTCAAACTTTTCTTTTTCATAAGAAATAGAATTGATCAAAGCTCTGCCCGGATAATTTCTCAGCGCAGCTTCCATTACATCTACATGGCTGGAATCAATAGAAAGCGGAAGGGTTGAAACACCGGAAATTTCCTCCAAAGCACGGAGCATCATTTCTTTTTCATCAATCCCGCTCATGCCCATATTCACATCAAGAATTCTGGCCCCCTGTTTTTCCTGTTCCTCTGCAAACTGTAAAACCATATCCAGGGAACCTTCTTTTAAAGAGGCTTGAAATTTCTTCTTACCGGTAGGATTAATTCTCTCTCCCACCACAATAAAACCATCTTCAAGTCCAAAAGAAACTGTCTGTCTTTCAGAAGACAGGTAACGCACTCCTTTGGTTTTACTTCCATTTATCTCACACACAGGTTTCTTAGTACCAAACTTGTTTTTTATGGCGGCAATGTATTCCGGCGTTGTTCCGCAACAACCGCCCAGCACAGAGGCACCTGCTTTTACCAAAACCTCCATGCCTTCCACAAACGCTTCCACAGACATGTCATAGCAGGTATTTCCTTCTTTATCCAACACAGGGAGGCCCGCATTGGGTTTTGCAATAATAGGAATATTGGTAGCTTCCGCCATACTCCTTATAATATCTTCCATCTTATCCGGACCGGTAGAACAGTTAGCACCCACTGCCGACACTCCCAGTGCTTCCAATACCACTGCCGCTGTCACAGCATCCGTACCAAACAAAGTTCTGCCATCCGGTTGAAAAGTAAGTGTGGCAATAACAGGTAAATCACATGTCTCTTTCGCCGCAATCACAGCCGCTCTTGTTTCCTGGAGACTCATCATGGTTTCCACAACGAGAAGATCCACTCCGGCTTTTACCAAAAGACAGATTTGTTCTTTATATATATCAATCAAGGTTTCAAATTCCATGTCACCCACAGGCTTTAGCTGCTTCCCTGTCATGGTAATATCTCCCGCAACAAGTGCCTTCTCCCCCACAGCCTTTTTGGATAAGGAAACCAGTTCATTTATCATTTCCTCTATACAATTGTCCAAACCGTATTCCCCAAGTTTTATCCGGTTGGCAGAAAAAGTAGGGGCATAAACAATATTACTGCCTGCCTCTACATATCTTCTTTGTAAATCCATAAAAATATCAGGGTTTTCCAATATCCATTTCTCCGGATTTACACCGGAAGGCATGCCTGCTTTAATCAGATTGGACCCGGTGGCTCCATCCAAATAAATCAAATTATTGTCCGCCCATACCTTGAATTGTTCCTTTGTCATAGAAAACCTCCTGCCTAATAAACCTTTAAACAGTTTATCATGGTTTTTCCATACAGGCAAACTATAGTTTGCGTTTTATTATTGATTTCATTTAAAGAATGTGATAAATTTTTAATGTTAGTACAAAATGGAGGATGAAAAATTGAAAAATAGATTTTTGAAATTTATTTCCTTGTCTTTGGTTTGCTTTATGCTTACCGGATGTGGAGAAGACCCCGAACTTGCTAAATTCAAAACAGAAATGGATTCATTTTGTAATGAAATCATTGAAATTGACGCAGGCATTAACAACATTGATGCAGATTCCGAAGATGCTAAAGACCAGCTTATAAAATACTTAAATCAGGCCGATGATGCTTTCCGCAAACTGGCAAACATCTCTATTCCTGAAGAATTTGCTTATCTGGATGAATTGACCGATAAGGCAAGCGAAGACATGACTCAGGCAGTATCTTTGTACGAGGACGCTTTTAGCAACAACTCTTTCAACGAATACACCTTTGATTATGCCACTGAGTATTACAAAAGAGCTTATACACGTTTGACTTATATCATCTCTCTCCTGCATGGAGACATTCCTGATAATGACGATATCATTATCTATGACGAAGACGATGTAGAATAAACATCACAAATAAAAAAAGCCTTGAGCAAACGCTCAAGGCTTTTTCTTACTTATTCACTTCTCAATCGATTATGAATCTAAAAGGTTACCATGTCCATCTTTGTCGATTTTGCCGCAAAGGATCATAATACCTTCAACAAGTGCCCAAATACTGATACCGGCAACAACGAATACACCAACGCCTACACAGCTTAAGATAAGACCAAGAATGGAACATACCAACTGAATAACAGCTTTTGATGTATATCCAAGATAGAAGTTATGTACACCATAGGAACCAAGGAAAATAGCAAGAAGACCTGCTACGATTTTAGATTTTCCGCCCTTCTGAGGAGCAGGAGCTGTGGAAACTCCACAAGTCATACATACAACAGCACCGGGATTTACGGGATTACCGCAGTTTGCACAGTAATTAACTCCCTGACCTTTCTGTGTGCCGCATTTTACACAGATTACTGCCTGATCAGCAACAAACTGTTCACCACAATTCTTACAAAACATATTTACACCCTCCTAAAAAAATTGTTTTTTGAATTATTTTAAAATTTTAATTCCACCAAGTAAAGGAACTGCTTTATTCTCGCCTTTGATTGCACCGATAATACCAATCAGCCACAGAACAAACAAAAGAATTGAAAGCACAGAACTGATAAGCCATCCGATGATAGGAATAAATCCTAACACACCGCTCACAGCTCCAAGAATAATCTCAGCAATAGCTAAAACCAATGCCTGATTCAAATGGAACTTTGCACCTTTTTTGTCTCCGCAAAGAAATGCAATCAACCAACCAATCAACGCAAGGTATGCAACAATACCAGTTAATTTCTTGTCCATCTTATTCTCCTCCTATGTTATTATATGTGTCTGTCTATTTTCGAACAAACACCATATTGACATTATACTTTATAATATTTCAAAAATCAACAGTGGTTTACAAGATATCTCAAAAAATGTTTTGAAAATCAAACATTAAATTTCTTCCCGGTAACACACAAAAAAAGCAGGAAAAATCAGCCTTTAGACCAATCTTTCCTGCTTTTATCTTATTCATTTACAAGCCTTAAGAATTTACCGGGGGAAATCCTAGAATTTACCCTGTTCTGCTGCTTCCTGGATAGAAACTGCAACTGCAACAGTCATACCAACCATAGGGTTGTTACCAGCACCGATAAGACCCATCATTTCTACGTGAGCGGGTACGGAAGAAGAACCTGCGAACTGTGCATCAGAGTGCATACGTCCCATAGTATCTGTCATACCATAAGAAGCAGGACCTGCAGCCATGTTATCGGGATGAAGTGTACGTCCTGTACCACCACCGGATGCTACGGAGAAGTATTTCTTGCCCTGTTCGTTACATTCTTTCTTGTAAGTACCTGCAACGGGATGCTGGAATCTTGTAGGGTTAGTAGAGTTACCTGTGATGGAAACGTCTACACCTTCTTTGTGCATGATAGCTACGCCTTCACAAACATCGTTGGAACCATAGCAGTTAACTTTTGCACGAAGACCCTCAGAGTAAGATTTACGATATACTTCTTTAACTGTATTTGTGTAAGGATCGTATTCTGTCTCAACAAATGTGAAACCATTGATACGAGCGATAATCTGAGCAGCGTCTTTACCAAGACCGTTCAAAATAACGCGGAGAGGTTTCTGACGAACTTTGTTTGCTTTTTCAGCGATACCGATAGCACCTTCTGCTGCTGCGAAGGACTCATGACCTGCAAGGAAGCAGAAGCATTCTGTCTCTTCTTCAAGAAGCATTTTACCAAGGTTACCATGGCCAAGACCTACTTTACGTGTGTCTGCTACGGAACCGGGAATACAGAAAGCCTGAAGGCCTTCACCGATTGCTGCTGCAGCATCAGCTGCTCTTCTGCAATCTTTTTTGATAGCGATTGCTGCACCTACAATATATGCCCAGCAAGCGTTTTCGAAACAGATAGGCTGAATGCCTTTAATCTGATTGTAAACATCAAGACCAGCATCTTTGGTAATTTTCTCAGCTTCTTCGATGGAAGCAATACCATAGCTGTTAAGTACAGAATTGATTTTCTCAATTCTTCTTTCATATGATTCAAATAATGCCATTTCTATTGTCCTCCTATCTTATTCGTGTCTGGGGTCGATAATCTTAACTGCATCAGCAACACGGCCGTACTGACCTTTGGATTTCTCCCATGCTGTGTTAGGATCATCACCCTTCTTGATGAAGTCTGTCATTTTTCCAAGACTTACGAACTGGTAACCGATAATCTGATCTTCTGCGTCAAGAGCGATACCTGTTACATAACCTTCAGCCATTTCAAGGTAACGGGGACCTTTTTTCAGAGTACCGTACATTGTACCAACCTGGCTTCTGAGACCTTTACCAAGGTCTTCCAGACCCGCACCGATAGGCAGACCATCCTCAGAGAATGCACTCTGGGAACGACCGTAAACGATCTGGAGGAACAGCTCTCTCATAGCTGTATTGATAGCATCACATACAAGGTCTGTGTTAAGTGCTTCCATAACAGTTCTGCCGGGAAGAATCTCAGCTGCCATAGCAGCGGAGTGAGTCATACCGGAACAACCGATTGTCTCAACCAGTGCTTCCTGAATGATACCTTCCTTAACGTTAAGTGTCAGCTTACATGCACCCTGCTGAGGAGCACACCAGCCCACACCGTGAGTCAGACCGGAAATATCTTTAACTTCTTTAACTTTTACCCATTTTGCTTCTTCTGGGATGGGAGCACAACCATGGCTAACGCCCTGCGCTACCGGACACATTTCTTCAACTTCTTTTGAATAGATCATGTGAAATCTCCTTTCAACTCTAAATATCTAAAATGACAAACCCATAGTAATCGGATTATATCATTTATCATCTCACACATTCTCTCACATTTTTGTGAAAAAATCTACAATATTTTTTAATTTCCGAGAATTTTTAATTCCAAGGCAGTTCAGTGGGTTCATTTTCATTCGAAGATTCCGGTGTTTCTGACACATCAACCGTACTTTCCAACCCCTCATCTTCCGTCACTGTTTCCTCCGTCTCCGGTTTGGCATCAAAATCGAATTTAATTCCTTCTTCATCAAGTTTTAAAACCGTATCAAAGGTATTTCCCGACTTCGAGACAAAACCGGTTACTCTTTCTTTGGTTCTACCTTTTTCTAAGAGCTGTGCGATAATTTCCACCGGCAAATCCACCTGTGCCACAATGCGTTGTAATCTATAGCCGCACTCACACTCATATGCCCACTGGCTCTTCATAATCTTTCCGCCGCATTTCGGACAAACCAAACCTGTTTCCTCCGGCTTTGGTCTTTCCGGGAAGTCAAATTCCACCCTGCCTTCATTCAATTTAAGTGCAGCATCAAATTTGCTTCCGTTTTTGGATTTAAATCCGGTAATGATACCTGTTTTTCCATTTTGAAGCAATTCCTTTACAGAGGCTTCCTTCAATTTAACACCGGCTATTTTTCCGATGACAAATTTACAACTGTTCTCATCATCCTTGGAATAACTTGCGCAACCATATCCAAAGGGTGTAAGCACAATCTCTCCGCCGCACAGAGGACATTTTACATCCTTGATTTTCTTTGCTTCCACATTTTCAAAGTCAAAGGAAACCACACTCTTACCTTCTTCATTTTTCTCCAATTTCAGGCAGGCATCAAATTTTTTCTTATTCTTAGAAGTAAATCCCCTGATTGTAGAGGTCTTTCCTTCTGTTAAGAGTTCTTTTACATTGGAAGCAGATAAGCTTTTTCCTGCAATAGTTCCTATAAAAAATCTACAACTGTCCGGATTATCCTGTTTATAATTCGCACAACCATATCCAAAGGATTTTATCTCAATGGCACCGCCGCAATCAGGACAGGTGACTCCTTCTACCACTTCCGAAGGAATATCTTCAAAATCAAACCGGATTTCTTTTTTCCCTTCTTCATTTGTGGCAAGCTGCAATTTAGCCCTGAATTTTTTCTTATCCTTTGACACAAACCCATTTAAAACACCGGTACTTCCCTTTGACAGTAATTCCATCAGTTCTTCTTGTTTTAAATCACGGCCTGCAATCTTTCCGATAGAAAAATAACAGTTCTCTGCACTTTCACTATGCTTGGTACAGCTATAACCGTAATGGGTGATTTCAATAGGACTTTGACATACCGGGCATAATACACCTTCCATTATTTTCGGTTGGTTTGCGGTGAAATCAAATTTCATCCCCCACTCACCCTGTTCATTTTGCTCCAGAACAATGGCTCCGCTGAATTTCTTTTTTGTTTTAGAAACAAAACCATCCAACACAGGCGTCCTTTTATTCGTCAGCAGTTCCTTTACTTCTTCTTCCTTTAATTCCCTGCCTGCAATTGTTCCGATTGCAAATTTACAACCGCTTCCATCTTTTTTATAATTGGAGCAGCCATATCCAAAAGGTGTCGTTTCAATCTCCCCGCCACATATAGGACAATTTACGCCAAGCCTGCGTCTCGCCGCAATTCCTTTTGCATTTTTTCCCGCAAAAGGTCTGATTTTATCTGCCAGGGGTTCTGTCAGATTCTGGTCTATCATGGAAATTGTTTCTTTACGGATAAAATCTTCCAATTTCTCACGGTAATCTACCATATCTACCGTTCCCTTGGTAATGCCGTCCAGCCCTTTTTCCCAAGATGCTGTCATTTTGGGATTT
Source organism: Lachnospiraceae bacterium (assembly GCA_045589155.1). Taxonomy (GTDB): domain Bacteria; phylum Bacillota; class Clostridia; order Lachnospirales; family Lachnospiraceae; genus Acetatifactor. The sequence goes on along the minus strand of JAZNGC010000017.1, from coordinate 71,317 downwards.
AACAATTGGGGAACAGTCATGTTTACCACTTCGTAAACCATCTCGCCTAAATTTTCAGGGGTGAGAACCTGAGTTTTTTTATTCAAATTCAAATAACCGATACGGATTAATTTCTTAATAATCTCTGCTCTGGTGGCAGATGTACCGATACCGGAACCTTTAATCTGAGCTCTCAGTTCTTCATCCTCTATAAGTTGTCCGGCATTCTCCATGGCAAGCACCATAGAACCGGAGGTATATCTCTTAGGTGGCGAAGTCTTACCTTCTTTTATCATCAGTTCATTAAGGATAACCGCATCGCCTTGCTTCAGGGTTTCCGAAACCCTCAAAAGCGCCTGACTGTTGCTTTCGTTTTCGCCCTCACCCTCGTCACCCTCTTCTTTATCAGCAGCATTTTCAGAGGAGTTCTTTCTACCCGCAATTTCCAGATAACCGGGCTCTTTTAACACTTTTGCCCCGGCGAAAAATCTCTCATTTTCCATTCCGATAGTAAGTTTTACATTGTTATAAACCGCAGGAGGATAGAAAATGCTTAAAAATCTCCTCACAATAAGATCAAAAACTTTACGTTGAATCTCATTCAGATTCTTCACACTTTCCGTCTGTCCGGTGGGAATAATAGCATAGTGGTCCGTCACTTTGGAATCATCCGTATAAGGTGAAGCAGCCAATCCGCGATACATTCCTTCTTTTAATATCTTATCTGTAAAGATTTTTGTAGGTTCATATGCCTTAAGTCCATTCAGATTTTTTGTAATTACCTTTGCCACCGCACTGGATAATACTCTCGCATCCGTTCTGGGATAAGTGGTAAGTTTCATTTCATACAAATCCTGGGCCGCCTGCAGGGTTTCATCAGGGCTGATTTTAAATCGTTTGGAACACTCAGCCTGAAGTTCTGCCAGATTAAATAAAAGGGGGGCTTTCTTTTTGGATAAGGATTTCTCCAGTTCCTTTACCACCGCTTCCCTTCCTTTTAATTGATTCTGCAATTCTTCTGCATGGGTCCGTTCTTTAAAACCGTTTTCTTTGTACAAAAGAGGGGATTCAAAATAGGAAGAACCCTCTACTGCTTTCCACTCTCCCTCAATTCCGGCATCAGTAAAACTACCAACCAGACGATAGAAAGGTGTCTCTACAAAGTTTCGGATTTCTCTTTCCCTAATTACAACCATACCAAGAACGCAGGTCATAACACGACCTACAGCAATAGCGGTATAATTTTCTGTTCCCGCAGTATCATTCAAAAGCCTGCCATATTTTACTGACATAACCCGGGAGAAGTTAATTCCCATGGCATAGTCTTCAATAGCACGCATAACACCGCTTTTACCGAGATTCGCATAGTCAGACATGGGTCTTGCTTCCCGGATACCACGAAGGATTTCCTCTTCCGTCTGTGAATCAATCCAGACACGCAATTCCTCCATACCGGGACGCACCCCACCAAATGACCGGATATTTTCCTCGATAGTCTGTCCTTCTTTTCCCGCGTCACCTGCCCAGTATACTTTATCAATATCTTCACGGAACAACATCTCATGAACAATGTTATACTGTTTTCTTACATTCTCAATGACATCGTACTTGTATACCTTTGGCAAAAAAGGTAAGTCTTCCACCCGCCATCTTTTATATTTTTCGTCATACACTTCCGGATATACCATCTCTACCAGATGACCCACACACCAGGTGATAACATATTCGTTATTCTCAATATAACCGTCATATCTGCCGTTTACATTAAGAACTCTGGCGAATTCCCTTGCCACAGATGGTTTCTCTGTTATAATTAACGCTTTTGCCACAAAATTTCTCCTTATCGATTACCTTGCATTCATAACAAACAAATGCACGGCAGGATTTTTTTCTGTTACCATTAACAGTTCTCTGTCAAACTGGCCTATGGTAAACAAATAAATATGTTTGGGATTTATCTTTGCCATTTTTGCATTATGCAGTATAGCCTCATACTCCTTTAATGTAAGAATAGGCTTATCATAATAACAATTTGCAATCAGCATATTCCCTAAAGTATCTTGGGCTACCACATCAAGATTTCCACTTTTTCCTACCCACTCTCCGCTTTTTATATAATTTACTTCCAGTTTTCCCTTTCGTCTCTCTTCTTCTAAATGCTCCATGCAGACATCCTTGAAAAACTCTGCGGCATAGGTACTTAAAGCTCCCCCTATATAGTTTTCATAAAAGTCATCTCCGGAAATCATCCTGATTTTACTAAGGTTTGGATAGATAAACCGGAAATAAAAATAGATAAGATGGTTCTTGATACGGTAAAGACCTTTTTGCGTCTGGTCTTTGCCCTCTGTCTCAAAAGAAAAAACTTTTTCAACAATTTCCAGTTCCATCAGATTTTTTAAATATACACTTATTTTCGCCCTGGAAAAACCGGTGTGAATGTACAAATCATTCAGTTTCCGTTTCCCTTCCGCAACTGCGGCCAAAATCGTACTATATACTGCCGGTTCCCGTAATTCCTCAGACAGAAGATTTATAGCCTCATCCCTAAGACTTCCATTCCCCGAAAGAATACTACGGGTAATATTTTCTCTTACTGAAAATTCTCCGTCAAAGTGTGTCCACAACCCGGGAACACCACCCAAAACACTATAACATTCCAAACATTGCTCCATGGTATAGTATGGAAAAAAATCAGCCAAATCCGAAAATTTTAATTCTTTTAATTTAATAAGTCCGGAGATAGAATATGCTGTTTTTCCCAACTTTTGCAACATATCATTCTCAACCCAGCCAACAAAAGAAGAACACAAAATAACCATAATATTTCCGGTATGTAAATCAGAACGCACAAAAGAAACCAGTTCTTCCATAAACGACGAACCGGTTTTTACAATATATTGAAATTCATCAATTATAATTATCTTCTTTTCAGTCTGATTCTCTGTTATGCATCCGAATATATCCGTGTAAGAAGGGTAATCTGCTATTGTCTTTCCTATCCCCTGCAGTTCCTTCGCCCACTGATAACGTTGTTCCCTTTCGGAACAAGTACGGGCCTGATAATAAAAACTTTCTTTATCCTTCGCAAACTGTTTAACCAGACTTGTCTTACCAATATTTTTTTGCCCATACAGTACCACAATCTGACTACCATCTTTCTGATAATACTGCATGAGCTGATTTAATTCCACTTCTCTTCCTAACAGCATTGTTACTCCCCAAAATAATTATAACAACTTTATCAGTAACTTATCTATCTCTTCTTCCGGCATAGGTTTTCCAAGCAAATAGCCCTGAATCATATCACAACCAATATTCTTTAAGTATGCATACTGGCCTTCTGTTTCTACGCCTTCTGCAACCGTTTCATAACCCAGTTTACTAACCAGATTGACAATAGAATCCACAATCACCCTGCTCGAATCATCTCCTTCAATATTATCAACAAAGGACTTGTCAATTTTCAACGTATCAATGGGAAGTCCTTTCAAATATGCCAGGGATGAAAACCCTGTTCCAAAATCATCTAAAGAAATCCGTACGCCGTATTCTCTTAAGGTTTGCAATTTTTCCTTTACTTCATCCAAATGCTCAATCAATACACTTTCCGTAATTTCAAGTTCCACTTCAGAGGGTTCCACATTATATCTCTTAATGGCATCAATAATCATACTCACAAAGTCTTGACGCTTATATTGAATAGCGGAAATATTTATGGAAATAATCATGGGATATCCATACTTTTCTTTCCATTTTGAATGACACCTTAAACTCTCTTCTATAATCCATTTGCCAATCGGAACAATCGTACCATTCTTTTCTGCCACCGGAATAAACAATGCAGGACTGATTAACTTCCCTCTTTCATCTCTCCAACGAAGCAAAGCTTCCACACCTCTAAGACGTCCGTTTTCTGCATTATACTGTGGTTGGAAATACATTTCAAAATTACGGATAATAGAAGAAACATCCTTCAATTTATTGTCAATATCCGCATTCTTCAAGAATTCCTGTAAGATAGGTGCATCAAAATACTGAAGACCTGCCTTCCCCCTATCCTTTGCCTTATACATTACGATCTCAGCACAATTAATCAGTTCAATCGCCTTTTGTGCTGCTTCCGGATACTCAGCCACACCAATAGACACGGACAAAAACAACTCCTGTCCGGTACTAATCACAAAGCCCTGTTGCATACGTTCACGGATTGTATCATATATTTTTTGTACGGCTTTCTCTCCTTGTGGATTATATATGCCCATACAAAATACATCACTGTCCATTCTGCAGACAATAATGTCGTCACTTTCAAAATCATGTAAATACCGTCCGATTTCTTGTACCACTTCATCTCCTGTAAGGAGTCCCATTCCGTCATTAATCTGGCGGAAATTATCTATATCCATTAAAAGCACACTTACAATATCTCCGTGAGCTTCTGCTTTCTCAATCATTTCTCCCAAACGGACCACAAAATAATTACGGTTATATAATCCTGTCAGGGAATCATAATACGCCATGTATTTCAGTTCTTCATTTTGTAATTTCAGTTTCGTAATATTTCTGAAGCCAATCACCTTATCCACCGGTACATTCTCTTCATCATAAAACACATCCACATCAATTTTAAGCCATGTAACACCGTCCTTCAGACGACACTCCATAATTTCTTTAGACTGACCTGTTTTTTCCAGGTGGAGCATTCCTTCCAGACCAAGCCTGTACTCATTTTCCACTTCATCCACAATTTTGCTGAAATCTCTACTGTCCTTTACCTCAAAAGGAAAATATGTATCCCATTTTCCTATGGTCTTCATCTCTCCATGATTAAAAGCACAATAAAGGAAGGCACCGTCAGACGTATCACAAACAAGCCGGTACATTCTTTCTTCCCCGCCGAGTTTCTGATTCAGCGCTTTCAATAAACTCAATTGATAGCGTAATTCATCCATAAACAATGCCTCCCAACATAATTTTGCTGTAAATGTATTGCCTTATTCAGTCCATTATTTCTTTGTAATATATCCTTGAGCCTTTAACAGTTCTGCGCAAAGAATCGCACCGCCTGCAGCACCTCTTACGGTATTGTGAGACAGACCAACGAATTTGAAATCGTAAACGTTATCTTCACGGATACGTCCAACGCTCACGCCCATACCGTTTTCATAGTCCACATCCAACTTAACCTGAGGACGGTTATCCTCTTCCAGATACTGAATAAACTGTTTGGGTGCACTGGGAAGTTCAAGTTCCTGAGGAACACCTTTGAAATTCACCAATTTCTCAATAAGCTGCTCTTTGGTAGGTTTCTTTCTGAACTTCACAAATACAGCTGCCGTGTGACCATCTAAAACAGGAACACGGATACACTGGCATGTGATAACAGGGCTTGTAGCAGGAACAATTACACCATCCTTAATCTCACCCCAGATACGGAGAGGCTCTTTTTCAGACTTCTCTTCTTCACCGCCGATATAAGGAATAATGTTTTCAATCATTTCAGGCCAATCCTTGAAAGTTTTACCTGCACCGGAAATAGCCTGATAAGTAGTTGCAACCACTTCATAGGGTTCAAACTCTTTCCAAGCGGTAAGAACAGGTGCATAACTCTGGATGGAACAGTTAGGCTTTACTGCCACAAAACCTCTCTTTGTTCCGAGACGCTTTTTCTGGAATTCAATTACTTCCATATGCTGAGCATTAATCTCAGGCACTACCATGGGAACATCAGGTGTCCATCTGTGAGCACTATTGTTGGAAACAACAGGTGTCTCTGTCTTTGCATATTCATCTTCAATCGCCTTGATTTCTTCTTTTGTCATGTCAACAGCACTAAAAACGAAATCAACTTCAGATGCAACTTTTTCCACTTCGTTGACATTCATAACCACAAGATTTTTCACAGCTTCCGGCATGGGTTTTGTCATCTTCCATCTGTCACCTACTGCTTCTGCATATGTCTTTCCTGCAGAACGGGGACTTGCTGCGATTGTTGTCACTTCAAACCAGGGATGGTTTTCCAAAAGAGAAATGAATCTCTGACCTACCATACCGGTTCCGCCTAAAATACCTACTTTCAATTTTTCACTCATTTTTTCATCTCCTCCTTATATTCCAAGCAAAAAACATCAATTATTCTTTGCATGCAATCTTAAACCATCTGATAGGGACTTGCCCAATCAGAATTTGCCAAATACTCTTTATTGGCTTTTATCACTTGCTGCATCACTTCAAAACCGGGTGCCCCCAAAGTCAGTCTCTTTTCCACACAAGTCTTTAGACTAACCGCATCATAAATATCTGCTTCGAATTTATCACTGATACTCTTAAGTTCCTCTAATTCCAGTTTATCAATACTGGTTTCTTTGTCAATACAATATAGCACTAATCTGCCGATAATACTGTGGGCATCACGGAACGGAACCCCTTTATTTACCAGATAATCCGCCGCATCTGTGGCATTGGTAAATCCATTCATTGCACTTTTTTCCATAACTTCATTTCTGAACTTCATGGTTGCAATCATACCGGTAAACAATACAAGACAATTTTCCACTGTCTCCATGGCATCAAAAGCCACTTCCTTATCCTCCTGCATGTCCTTATTATAAGCAAGAGGAATACCCTTCATCGTGGTAAGAAGCGACATTAACGCACCATATACACGTCCTGTCTTTCCTCTTACAAGTTCTGCAATATCAGGATTCTTTTTCTGGGGCATGATACTGCTTCCGGTAGAATATGCATCATCAATCTCCACAAATCTGTATTCATTAGAGTTCCAGATAATGATTTCTTCCGAAAAACGGCTAAGGTGCATCATAATTGTAGAGAGAGCACTTAAAAACTCAATCAGATAGTCCCTATCGGAAACCGAATCCATACTGTTCATAGTAGGTCCCTCAAAACCAAGCAACGATGCTGTATAGGCTCTGTCCAAGGGATAAGTGGTTCCCGCCAGTGCACCTGCACCCAAAGGACAATAATTCATACGATAGAAAATACTTTTAAGTCTGCTTCTGTCTCTCTTAAACATCTCAAAGTAAGCACCAAAGTGATGAGCCAGTGTGGTTGGCTGGGCTTTCTGTAAGTGTGTAAAACCGGGCATATATGTATAAACATTTTCCTCCATCACCTTCTGGATTGCCTCCAAAAGTTGTTTTACGAGGACATCTGTAAGTACTACTTTTTCCCTGGTGTAAAGGCGCATATCCAGTGCGACTTGATCATTTCTGCTTCGACCGGTGTGTAATTTTTTTCCGGCATCACCGATACGACTGATCAACTCTGCCTCCACAAAACTATGAATATCTTCCTTAGTTTCATCTATATCGAGTGTACCTGCTTTCACATCTTCGCGAATGGATGTTAAGCCTTTTACAATGGCATCCTTTTCTTCCACACTCAAAATACCCTGTTTTTCCAACATAACCACATGGGCTATGCTTCCGGTAATATCCTGTTCAAATAATTTTTTATCAAAACTGATTGACGCATTAAACTCAAAAACCTGTTTATCGGTTTCTTTTGTAAAACGTCCGCCCCATAACTGTGCCATGGTGCACCTCCAAACTTCAACTTATTAAATCTAAATTTATCTAATACTAGCATACTTTTCACTTTAGTGCAATACAGTGTACTGCATTTGAGCCATGAATTTTTTTCACATTTACTATAACTTTTCATACTATAGGATATAAACATAGGAAGGATGTAGAAATGCTTTGAACAAACCAATCTTATCCCTTAAAAATATTGGCTACTCTTACCATAGTTTACAGGGACAAACCGCTGCTTTAAAGGACATTTCCTTTTCTATAAACGAAGGAGAGTTTGTTGCCATTGTCGGACCCAGCGGTTGCGGAAAATCCACACTTCTCTCCATTGTTGCAGGTTTGTTAAAACCCGAAGAAGGTACAATTATTTTCAACAATCCAACCGGAGCCATTTCTTATCCCAAAATCGGATATATGTTACAGCGTGACCATCTCTTTGAATGGCGTACCATATATCAAAATGCGATTTTAGGCTTAGAAATTTCCGGAAACCTTACCAACGAAACCAAAGAACAAGTACTACAATTGATGCAGGATTACGGACTATATAAATTTAAGGACAAAAAGCCGGGAGAATTATCCGGCGGCATGAAACAACGTGCCGCTCTTATCCGAACCCTTGCCACATCACCCCAAATCCTTCTTTTAGATGAACCTTTCAGTGCCCTGGACTATCAGACCAGATTAAACGTGTCCTCTGATATCTGTCACATTATCCGAAGCAAAAAGAAAACAGCCCTACTCATTACCCATGATTTATCCGAGGCAATTTCTTTGGCAGACCGGATCATTGTCCTTAGCAAAAGACCGGCTACGATAAAAGAAGAAATCATTATAAACCTAACGCTGGAAGATGATGGTCCATTAGCCGCCCGGAATGCCCCTGAATTCAAAGACTATTTTAACCATTTATGGGAGGTGATGTCCGATGAAAAATAGAAAAAAAGAGTTGACCAAGCAAGAGGAATATGTAAAGAACCACCGAAAATATCATCAACAGATAACCGGTACACGGATAACTATTTTTATCTTATTTATCACGCTATGGGAATTGGCAGTTGTTGCAAATTGGATTGACCCTTTTTTCTTTTCCAGTCCTTCCCGTGTTGTCATGTGCTTTATAGAATTAATGTTTGAAAACAATCTTTTTTTACACATTGGTGTTACCTTATTTGAGACACTTATCAGTTTTTTACTTGTAATCGGAATTGGCCTATCTGTTGCGACCTTACTTTGGCATTCACACAAAATATCAGAAATATCAGAACCGTATATGGTTATATTAAACAGCCTGCCCAAATCAGCCCTCGCACCACTTTTTATTGTATGGTTGGGTTCCGGAATGACCACAATTATTGTAGCCGGCATTTCTGTTGCTATCTTCGGCTGCATTATCAGTCTGTATACCGGTTTTAAACAGGTGGATCCGGAAAAAATCACTCTAATCTATACTCTTGGCGGTACAAAAAAAGTTGCTTTTTCCAAAGTTGTTTTACCCGGTTCCATTCCGACCATGCTAAGTACAATGAAAGTAAATATCGGCTTAGCTTTAGTTGGCGTTATCATAGGAGAATTCCTTGCTGCAAGGCGGGGACTAGGTTATTTGATTATTTACGGTTCCCAAACCTTTCAACTTGATATGGTCATCACCTCTATTATCATTTTGTGTATCTTCGCAATGGGACTATATCAAATCATACAAAATGTAGAACACTACTATAAAAAAAGAATTTAATATCCCCAACAACAATAAAACCGGACTCTTCCGAGCCCGGCTACATATATATTCTTATTGATTCTTATGCAATAAATCCATCTTCATCTCATAATACTTTGGAGACATATCCAGATAATGTTTATGAGGGTTATCGAAACGCTGTTCTTCTTTCCAAATTTCATCTTTAAGCTGCTTCTCCACATAATCCCTGATTTCCTGTAACGACTTTTTCCCGCCTATATAATTACCGGATTTAAATACAGGTACTTGAAGTTTTACAGCCCTGCAACCTTTGAAATGACGGTTTTTCCAAGGCATTTCAGGGTCAACATAGCGATATTCTTCCCTTAAGTCTACTTCCTCCCCCTTACAGGTCAACAAATCAGCCACAGCAAGTCCATTTTCATCATATATACGATATACTTCTTTTAAGCCCGGATTGGTAATCTTCTCTACAGTCTCCGATATCTTGATTTTTGGAATGATTTCTCCATCTTCCACCACTGCCGCAATCTTATATACACCACCAAATACCGGATCGGATTTTGCGGTAATCAGTCTTTCACCCACTCCAAAGCTGTCAATACATGCCCCCTGCTCAAGCAAGGAACTGATGGTGTGCTCATCCAGACTGTTAGACACCACAATTTTTGCATCTGTAAAGCCTGCCTTATCCAACATTTTTCTTGCCGCTTTTGAAAGGTAAGCAAGGTCACCGCTATCCAAACGGATTCCATAGGATGTTAAAGGAATATTCTTCTCCTTCATCTCATTGAAAATCTTAATCGCATTCGGTACACCTGATTTCAACACATCATAAGTGTCTACCAGCAGGGTGCAGTTATCAGGATAAATTTCCGCATACTTACGGAACGCTACTTCTTCATTTTCAAAACGCATTATCCAGCTATGCGCCATAGTTCCGATTGCCTTCATACCAAGCATCTGTGCTGCTGAAACTGTGGCAGTTCCCTTAACACCGCCAATCATCGCCGCCCTGGCACCATAGGTGGCCGCGTCAATCCCCTGGGCTCTTCTTCCGCCGAAATCTGCAATAGGTCTGCCTTTTGCTGCACGTACAATGCGGTTTGCCTTTGTCGCAATGAGGCACTGATGATTGAAAATATTTAAGATTCCTGTTTCAATCATTTGTGCGTCAATCAGGGGGGCAACTACGGTGATAACCGGTTCATTGGGATACATAATGGTTCCTTCCGGAAACGCATAAATATCGCCACTAAATTTAAACTCTTTCAGGTAACAAAGAAATTCTTCGTCAAAGGTTCCGAGGCTTCTCAGATACTCTATGTCTTCTTCCTCAAAATGAATTCCTTCAATATACTCTACAATCTGCTCTAAACCTGCAAAGATTGCAAAACCACCTTTATCCGGGTTTTTCCTGTAAAACACATCAAAAGCAACCTGCGTATCCCTATCCTTATTTTTAAAATAACCATACGCCATTGTCAGTTCGTAAAAATCCATCATCATACTAATGTTTCGTGCGTCATATAGTCTGTTCATGTTCGTCCCTCTTTCCTTCCGGATAAAAAATCCCGGAAATATCTATCACGATACTTCCGGGTTCGCGAAAGCTGAAAATGGGACTTGAACCCACGACCCCTTCATTACGAGTGAAGTGCTCTTCCGACTGAGCTATTTCAGCAAGTGTCTTGCAACACTTTTGACATTATATAAAATTTTTCAGTATTTTGCAAGACAAAACCAATTCTATTTTTCTATTACATGCACATCCATCTGTGGGAAAGGAATGGAAATACCTGCATCATCAAGAGCATACTTCACATTCTCTGTTAGACGCCACTTGACATCCCAGTAATCTTCCTTTTTTGTCCAACATCTGAGTCCTATAACTACTGCGCTGTCACCGAGATTATCAACAAAAACCATTTTATCTTTGTCATCAAGGGCTTTATCTTCCGCCTCAAGTACTCCCATCAGAACTTCTTTTGCTTTTCTGATGTCAGCATCATAAGAAATGCCAACCTGGATATCAATTCTGCGCTTATCTGCCTGTGTGACATTCGTCAGACTGGTGTTTGCCAATGTACCATTAGGGAGAATAATGGTTCTATTATCCCCGGTAAGAAGTTTTGTATAAAACATAGATATTTCAGAAACCGTACCTTCATTTCCCGCTGCATCTTCTTTAATATAATCACCCACTTTAAAAGGTTTTAATATTAAAATCAAAACACCACCTGCAAGGTTAGACAGGCTTCCTTGCAACGCCAGGCCGACAGCCACACCTGCGGAACCAAGAAGAGCTACAATACTGGCTGCATCTACCCCAAAACCGGCTGCAATCATAAAACCAAGCACAATGTACAGGGCAACCTTCAAAAACGAATCCAAAAATTGAACCACACCCACTTCTGCATCTGCTTTGGTAAGCACTTTTTTAATAACCTTGCGCACCAGTTTAATTATCTGAGCTCCAACTAAAAAGGTGATAATTGCAAGCAGGATTCTCATTCCTATATCCAAGGCACCGTCTAATAATTTTGACAGGACTTCACCGACAACCCCTGTATTTATTGTTTCTAAAACTACAAAATAATGCATTCTAAAATACTCTCTTTCTCTTACCGTCAATTTAGTTACTTTTTATTCTTTTGCTTTACAAGTTCTTCCGCCGTATACGGAACATATTTCAGGATACTTACCGAAGCAGGGGCCAGTTTAACAGTAATTGAATATTCCCTGTCATCACATTCCTTCTTCACGGCTCTTTTCACATTTCGGTTCACAATACCCGAGCCCCCAAAAGTCACCCCATCTGTATTGAGTATTTCCTTATATTTTCCATCAAAAGGCACTCCTGTCCGGATCTCACGCTCTATTCCCGCAAAGTTAACCGCTACAAGCAGGGTATCTTCTTTCTTTTTTCCTTTTCTCAGGAAAGTCACATAACAATCCGGTGCTGAAATACAGTTAACCCACTCAAAACCTTCCGGTTTTGTATCTAATTCATATAGTGCCGGCAGACTTGTGTAAAGCTTATTTAATTGTTTTACCAATTCAGAAACACCCTTGTGTTTGGGATATTCCAGCAAATTCCACTGAACCTGTCTTCTTTCATTCCATTCATCAAACTCGGCCAAATCCTGTCCCATAAACAGTAATTTTTTACCGGGATGTGTCATCATATAAGCATAAGAAAGACGCAGATTATCAAACTTTGCATCTATTTCACCGGGCATTTTTCCAATCAGGGTTGACTTGCCATGGACCACTTCATCATGGGAAAACACGAGCATATAGTTCTCGCTATATGCATAAATCATACTGAAAGTAATCTCATTATGATGCTGTCCTCTAAAATAAGGATCATTTCTGATATATCCAAGATAATCATTCATCCAGCCCATGTTCCACTTGATATCAAAACCAAGTCCACCTTCATCAAGATGTCCCGTAACCAGTGGCCACGCAGTACTCTCCTCCGCAATCATAAGCACACCGGGGTTGCGTTTCTTCATAACAGAATTTAAATGCTTGATAAATTCAATGGCATCCAGATTTTCATTAGACCCATACATATTGGGAATCCATTCACCGTCATTTTTTCCATAATCGAGATAGAGCATGGATGCAACTGCGTCCATACGGATTCCATCCGCATGAAATTTTTCCACCCAGAAAAGTGCATTGGCAAGCAGATAATTCTTCACCTGCGGTCTGCCGTAATTATAAATGAGGGTCCCCCAATGAGGATGACTTCCCTGTCTGGGATCCCGATGTTCATAAAGACATGTGCCATCAAAATTAGACAATCCATGTGCATCTCTTGGAAAATGCGCAGGAACCCAATCTAAAATCACACCAATTCCCGCCTGATGCAGCACATCTATCAGGTACATAAAATCTTTCGGACTTCCGTATCTTGCAGTCGGTGCATAATATCCGATAACCTGATATCCCCAAGAACCATCTAAGGGATGTTCCATAACAGGCATGATTTCTACATGAGTGTATCCCATTTCTTTCACATATTTTGCCAGTTTCGGTGCTATCTCGCGATAAGATGCATAGAAGTTTCCGCATTCCGATTCTGCAAAGGAACCTAAATACAACTCATATATACTGATTGGCGCATTTTTATCCTGTCTGTTTTTGCGCACGGACATCCACTTGTCATCCTGCCATGCATAACCGGATAAATCCGTAATAACAGAGGCATTTTCCGGTCGCATTTGGGCACTGTTACAATAGGGGTCAGCTTTTAAATAAGTCAGCCCGCCTTTTAATTTGATTTCAAACTTATAATTTTGTCCCCCCCTTGCACCGGGCACAAAAATCTCAAAAATACCACGGGAAAGTTTTCTCATTTGATGAACCCTGCCATCCCAGGCGTTGAAGTCCCCGACTACACTAACCCGAAGTGCATTGGGGGCCCAGACAGCAAAATACACCCCTTCATCCCCGTCTAATTCCATAGGGTGAGCGCCTAATTTCTCATAAATCGTATAATGTATGCCATTGGAAAACTTGATTTCATCCTTTTCAGTAATCAGGGAAGCATGTCTGTATGCATCCCCTACGGTATAAACATTACCATCTTTATAAGTTATCACATATTTATATGCACCTATTTTTTTACCCGGAATTAAAACCGCAAAAAAACCATCCTGATCAGCCTGTTCCATCTCATATTCAGACATATCTGCAGTCTTTTGTATTATCACTGACACCGCTTCCGGAAAATAGGCTTGTACAAGTGTATTGTTTCCTACCGTATGTGGTCCTAAAACATCATGGGGATTGGCACATTCCGAATAAATCACTTCTTCAATCTTTGGCCAGTCCATTAATTTATATAGTTTATTGTTCATATCGGTTCTCCCATAAAACAGTAAATCCCTTTTTAAAGCAAAGCATGAATAAACAATCCGCTTCTGAGTTTCGGCTCAAACCATGTTGATTTTGGAGGCATCAAAAGTCCTGCATCCGCCACCGCAAAAAGTTCACCTATAGAGGTTGGATACATAGAAAATGCAATACACATATCGCTGTTTGCTCTTCTCTCCAATTCCTTCAATCCTCTTATTCCACCTACAAAATCAATCCTCTTATCTGTTTTAGGGTCTGTAATTCCTAAAACCGGAGCGAGCAGATTATCCTGCAGCACAGATACATCCAAGCCTTTTACCGGATCCGTACTCATAACAGCAGCCTTTGCTTTGAGTAAGTACCAATCCTTATCAAGATACATGCCGAATTCACCCTTTTGAATGGGTTTTACTGCCATATCACCGCTTAAGGACACATCAAAAGATTCACTTATTTTTTCTAAAAATTCTTCTTTAGTATAACCGTTCAAATCCTTTACCACACGGTTATAATCCATAATCATAAGTTCACTGTCCGGGAATAATACAGACAGAAAATAATTAAATTCTTCTGTACCATCGTAACTTTCCACTTCTTCTCTGCGTTTTAAACCAACCTTTGCAGCAGACGCACATCTGTGATGTCCATCCGCAATATAAACGCCGGGAATCTTCCTGAAACATTCTTTTATTTCTTCATTTACTTTTAAATCATCAATTACCCAAACACGATGAGTGATTCCATCTTCAGATGTAAAATCATAAACCGGCTTCTTTTCTTTTTTCCAGTCTTCTCTGATTTCGCATAATTTCTCTTCATCCCTGTATGCAAGAAAAATAGGACCGGTTTGGGCATTACAGGTATCAACGTGACGGATACGGTCAATTTCTTTATCCGCTCTGGTATTTTCGTGTTTTTTAATAATCCCATTCATATAATCATCAATAGATGAACATGCCACGATTCCGGTCTGGGAGCGTCCATCCATGACAAGTTCATACAAATAATAACAGGAGTGTTCTTCTTTTATCCAATCCCCTTGTTTTATTCTATCCCATAACAGCTGTCCTGCTCTTTCATACACACAATCTGCATAAGTATCCACCTCTGCCGGAAAGCAGGTTTCCGCCCGGTCAATACCCAGAAAAGACAAAGGCTGTCTTTTTACTTCTTCGGTAGCTTCCTGTCTATTATACACATCATAGGGTAACGCTGCGATTTTATCTTCCATACCTTCTTTTGGTCTATATGCCTGAAACGGTCTGATGTCTGCCATTTTTGTCCTCCGCCTGCTTGTTAATTAAAGCAATTTTCTTATATTTTTGTATTCTAATATTGTATCAAATATCACTATACATCTCAAGCACATGGTGGTAAAATAAGTGAAGAAAATTATACATTTTTGATATTAGGAGGAGCAGTTATGACAGACGCACAAAGAGATATTTTATATAGAATTAACGCTTACGCTGAAAAAGTCATGGGTGATGTAGACCCACAAAAAGTACAAATTTCTGTCCAGCTTGAAAAACTAAAGCCCATTATGCAGGAAATTGCAGATGAAATGGGTGTGTCCCTAGAAGATTTTTTCATTATGTACATGGATTTAACAACAGAAGCCACTGTGCTTACAAACAACAAATTAAAGGATGAACTTCAGGATTTGGGTGACGGCACAAATCCCATTTTATTCCGATAATATGACAGAGACGATTGCCATTGCAAAACAAAAACTCCGGTTCAAAGAAACCGGAGTTTTTTTATTCTTATTTATTTTACCACACGAACTCTGAATACGCCCTCAATTGCAGCAAGTTTTTCAACCATCTCCGCTGTTGCAGGGGATTCTACATCCAACATTGTGTACGCATACTCGCCTTTGGATTTATTTGTCATATCTGTAATATTAACACCCTCTTCACCAAAAATACCGGTGAATTTTGTAATCATATTTGCAATATTCTTGTGGAAAATAGCTACGCGGCCTGCCTGTTTGCACACGCCCATGTCACATGCAGGGTAATTCACGCTATTAACAATATTACCGTTCTCAAGATACTCCATCAATTCGCTTACTGCCATTTTTGCACAGTTATCTTCGGATTCCTCTGTGGAAGCTCCAAGATGAGGAATTACGATACAACCTGCCTGACCTGCTGTGGTAGGGTTGGGGAAATCAGATACATATTTACCAATCTTTCCACTCTTAAGACCCTCTAAAACATCTGCTTCATTTGCGAGAAGATCTCTTGCAAAGTTTAAGATAACAACGCCATCTTTCATCATGGCAATAGTCTCTTTATTAATCATACCCTTTGTGGAATCCAGCAAAGGTACATGAATGGTAATATAATCACATGTGCTGTAAATGTCTTCAACGTTAAGAACATGCTTAACATCACGGCTGAGACTCCATGCTGCATTTACGGAAACGTAAGGGTCATATCCGTAAACTTCCATACCAAAATGTCTTGCAGTGTTCGCAACTTTTACACCGATAGCACCAAGACCGATAACACCGAGTTTTTTACCAAAAAGCTCTGTTCCGGCAAAATTTTTCTTTTCTTTTTCTGCAGTCTTTGCAATATTTGCATCCTCTGTATTTGCTTTTACCCATTCAATACCGCCTACTACGTCTCTGGCAGCCATAAGCATACCTGCAAATACCAATTCCTTTACACCATTTGCATTTGCGCCGGGAGTGTTAAATACTACAATACCTGCCTCAGCACATTTGTCCAAAGGAATATTGTTTACACCGGCACCTGCTCTTGCAACTGCAAGCAATTTTTCCGGCAGTTCCATCTCGTGCATGGAAGCACTTCTTACCAGTACTCCTTCCGCATCATTAATATCTGTTGTGGCTTCATAATTATCTGTGAAATTTACAAGTCCAATCTGGGAAATTGGATTGAGGCAATGATATTTAAACATGTCTATTCTCCTAATCTTAAGCGTTTTTTTCTTCGAATTCTTTCATGAATGCAACCAGTTTTTCAACGCCCTCAATAGGCATTGCATTATAAATACTTGCTCTCATACCGCCAACGCTTCTATGACCTTTCAGATTTACAAATCCAGCAGCGGAAGCTTCTTTTACAAATTTTGCATCCAGTTCATCATTTCCTGTTACAAAAGGTACATTCATGAGGGAGCGGTCTTCGGGACGCACTGTACCTTTAAACATTTTACTCTGGTCAAGGAAATCATAAAGAACCTTTGCTTTCTTTTCATTGTATTCTTTCATTGCTTCCAGACCACCCTGTTTTTTCAACCATTTGAATACTTTGCCGCAGATATAAATGCCATATGCAGGCGGTGTATTATACAGGGAATCGTTATCTGCATGAATTTTATATTTCAGCATGGTAGGTGTTCCGGGAAGAACATCTTCTGTAATCAAATCCTCACGGATAATTACGATAACCACACCTGCAGGTCCAATATTTTTCTGAACGCCACCGTAGATTACACCATATTTGGTTACATCCACAGGCTCAGACAAGAAACAGGAGGATACATCAGAAACCAGAGTTTTTCCCTTTGTGTTCGGAAGGGTTTTGAACTTTGTTCCATAAATTGTATTATTTTCACAAATATATACATAATCGGCATCTTCACTGATAGGAAGATCGGAGCAATCAGGGATATAAGAGAAAGTCGCATCTTCACTGGATGCAATTTTATTCGCTTTACCATACATACAAGCTTCCTGATATGCTTTCTTAGCCCACTGACCGGTTACAATATAATCAGCAACACCATTTTTCATAAGATTCATGGGAATCATCGCAAACTGCTGGCTTGCACCACCCTGAAGGAACAAAACTTTATAGTTGTCAGGAATATTCATCAAATCACGAAGATCCTGTTCTGCTTCCTGAATGATTTTTTCATAAGCTTTGGAACGGTGGCTCATCTCCATTACGGACATGCCTGTTCCTTCGTAATCCATCATTTCCGCTGCAGCCTGCTGCAACACTTCTTCCGGCAATACGGCCGGACCTGCTGAAAAATTGTAAACTCTTGCCATTTTATATTTCCTCCTCAATATGTATAAGTACACTTTGTTAAAATATTGTCCATATTGTACTCCGCGTTAACGCTTTAGTCAAGTACATTATTAAATTATTTTTGTTTTTGACCTAAAGTACTATATGAACTTAATCACATCATAAAATCAATAAAACATTACAACCGGGGTACCTTTTTCCACGGCATTATATAATTCCTTCATCACATCACCCGGAGTATTGATACATCCATGAGAACCATTCTTAATATAGATTTGCCCTCCGAATTTTTTCCTCCAAGATGCATCGTGAATTCCGATTCCACCTTTTACAGCCATCCAATATTTCACAAAAGACTCATAATCTTTTCCTTTAAGAATCGTATTTCTACTCTTATAGTACACATAATTTACTCCTTCCGGAGTCTTATGTCCCTCTTCAACCGAACCGGTTACCACATCTGTCTCCAGAAGCAATTCACCCTTTTCGTAGTAATACATCTTTTGCATTGTCATATCAATTTCAATATAAGTATCACCTATATCATCTTTTCCTCGTACATATGCTTCTTTCTTGTAAGAAGGAACATGAATTTCTCTGATATCATTCAAAAAAGCATCCGTTAAATATATAATCTCTGCTTCCTGATTTAATTCATTACCATAAGTGCCACCGGTGATTTCGATTGTTTCTCCTCCGGTCGTCTGAAAAGACCTTGTACTTCCGTATGTATCATATTCTAACGCCAGGTCCGATATGAACTCTGCAATACCATCTTTTCGTAGAATTAATTTCCCGTTTTCATCTAACAGAAATTCACCGTTCTCGTCCACAGATATCCAATCGGCAACTATATCCGGTCCGATTTCAATCAGGGCATCACCCATATCATAAGTAATTCCTATATCTTGGAATTCCCGGATTTGCTGATATAATTCAACTTTTTTCTGCATTTCACCGGTTAATTCCAGATTTGTATAACATCCTTTTTCTGCAAGATTTATTGCAAATTCACCTTTGTAGATAGCTTCCCGTATGGTTTTTACCACCTTATCCACATCCAATAGGTCTGTAGTACCATCATACAATTCGAAGCCATTGTCTCCTCTTCTGATTTCAATATCTTGTATCTTAGAATTTGCCGAATTCACGATATTGGATTTTTCTACTGTTTCAGACAACAAGCTTTCACTAAAAATATACTTCGGTTCCAAAGTAATTTGTTGAAAGTTTTGTTGCAATTTACCTGCCCACAAATAAGGGGACTGGGACTCTAATATCTTTGTTAATTGACCATTGTAGTCAACTCTCATCCCAATCATCTCGCTGCAAATCACAGATGTTTGTCCACTGATATCAATTATCTGAATATCTTCCATCTCTGTTTGTTCTGCCAGCATCCTGTTGACTTCTGTCACCGTTTTGCCAGTACAATAGATTCCATTAATCCATGTACCATATGCAAATCTTTGGCTATAAAAGTGGCTTACACCCAAATATCCTATTCCAAGCAACAATATACTTACAAACAATACCAGCAGAAAGATTTTGCCCTTTTTTGCTCTCATGTAAATTATCCTTATTTCTCTCTGTTTGCCAGGTCATCTCCATCAAAAGCGTCACTGATCGGTGCACCTGCCGGAACCATAGGAAATACTTTGTCATCTTCCTGAATTACACATTCAATCAATACCGGACCTCCCGCCGCAATAGCTTTCTCAATAGCCGGTCCAACTTCTTCTTTTGTGGTAACACGGATAGCCATACATCCCAGACCTTCCGCAACCTTACAGAAATCAACTTTATCATTCAGAACGGTCTGTGAGTATCTATGGTCATAGAACAAAGTCTGCCATTGGCGCACCATACCCAGCACATGGTTGTTTAATACTACCTGAATAACAGGAATATTATATCTGCTTGCTGTCGCCAGTTCATTCATGTTCATTCTAAAGCAACCATCACCTGCAATATTGATACAAACCTTATCCGGTTTGCCCATTTTTGCACCGATACATGCTCCAAGGCCATATCCCATAGTGCCAAGACCACCTGAAGAAAGCAAAGTTCTGGGACTGGTGTATTTGTAATATTGAGCCGCCCACATCTGATGCTGTCCAACATCAGTACTGATTACCGCTTCTCCTTTTGTTACTCTGTCAATCTCTTCAATCACAAAAGGACCGGTAAGTTTTCCTTCTTCATATTTCAAAGGATACTTCTGTTTAAACTCTTTAATGTGAGCCATCCAATCCTGATGATTTGCCTGCTCAAGCTTAATGTTGATTTTCTTTAATATATCCTTCAAATCACCGATTACAGCTGCATCCGCTTTAATATTCTTGCCAATTTCCGCTGCATCGATATCAATATGTAAAACTTTTGCGTTCTTCGCAAAGGTAGCAGGATTTCCGATTACACGGTCTGAAAATCTTGCGCCCAAAGCAATCAATAAATCGCATTCGCTTACTCCAAAGTTGGATGTTTTCGTTCCATGCATTCCGATCATGCCGGTATATCTGTCGTTTCTTCCATTAAACGCACCTTTTCCCATTAATGTATCACATACGGGAGCGTCTACTTTTTCCGCAAATTCAGCAACCTCTTCACAAGCATCCGATATAACTGCACCGCCTCCTAAATAAATATAGGGTTTCTCAGATGCCTTTATCATCTCTACTGCTTTTGCAATATCTTCATCTGTATACGTCACAACTATCGGGGCATTTTCAGGCATTACCGGTTCATATTCGCATTTATTGGCTGTGACATCTTTCGTGATATCTACCAGCACAGGACCGGGTCTGCCACTCTTTGCAATCTTAAACGCTTTACGGATTGTGTCCGCCAAAATTGTAACATCTTTGACAATGTAATTATGCTTTGTAATAGGCATTGTCACACCTGCAATGTCAATTTCCTGGAAAGAATCTTTTCCAAGCAAGGGGAGATTAACATTTGCGGTAATGGCAACCATAGGAACAGAGTCCATGTATGCGGTTGCAATACCGGTAACAAGATTGGTCGCGCCGGGACCACTGGTGGCCATACATACACCCACTTTTCCGGTCGCTCTTGCGTAACCGTCTGCCGCATGAGCCGCACCCTGTTCATGAGAAGTCAAAATATGATTTATTTCGTGGCTATGTTTATATAATGCATCATAAACATTCAAAATAGTACCGCCGGGATAACCAAAAACGGTATCTACACCCTGTTCTTTGAGACATTCAATTACGATTTCTGCTCCAGTTAACTGCATAAATCTATCCTCCGTAGGTTTATTTCTTTACTTCCAAAATAGCACCGCGGTTTCCGCTGGTAACCAGTTCACGATAACGTGACAGATAGCCGGTAGTAATCTTCGGCTCTCTTGGCTGCCATTTTGCACGTCTTGCTTCCATTTCCTCATCGGAAACTTTTACATTTAATGTATTTTCAGGAATATTAATACTGATAATATCTCCTTCTTCCACTAAAGCAATCGGACCGCCTACTGCTGCTTCCGGTGATACGTGTCCGATAGATGCGCCTCTGGATGCGCCGGAGAAACGGCCATCGGTAATAAGTGCCACGCTGGATCCAAGTCCCATACCTGCAATTGCGGATGTGGGATTAAGCATTTCTCTCATACCGGGACCACCTTTAGGACCTTCATATCGGATTACCACAACATCTCCTGCCACAATCTTTCCACCTTTGATTGCTTCGATTGCATCCTCTTCACAATCAAATACTCTTGCAGGACCTTCATGCACCATCATCTCAGGAACTACTGCAGAACGTTTTACCACGCCGGAATCCGGTGCAAGATTACCCTTCAGCACCGCAATACCACCTGTTGCAGAATAAGGATTTTCCACCGGTCTGATTACGCTTGTATCAAGATTCACTGCATTTGCAATATTTTCTCCTACAGTCTTTCCTGTAACAGTAATCAAATCTGTATGTAATAAATCTAACTTAGTCAGCTCTTTCATAACCGCATATACACCGCCGGCTTCGTTAAGGTCTTCCATATATGTGGGACCTGCCGGAGCAAGATGACACAGGTTCGGTGTCTTTGCAGAGAGTTCATTTGCAATATCAAGATTCAAATCAACCCCTGCCTCATGTGCAATAGCTGGAAGATGAAGCATAGAGTTTGTAGAACAACCAAGTGCCATATCTACGGTAAGTGCATTCATAAATGCTTTTTCTGTCATAATATCTCTTGGTTTAATGTCATTCTTAACCAGTTCCATAATCTGCATACCTGCATGCTTTGCAAGACGGATACGTTCAGAATAAACCGCAGGAATGGTTCCGTTTCCGCGAAGTCCCATACCTAAAGCTTCTGTCAGACAGTTCATAGAGTTTGCTGTGTACATACCGGAACAGGAACCACAGGTAGGACACACCTTTTCCTCATACTCTGCCAGCATATCCATAGTCATTGTTCCTGCCGCAACACTGCCTACTGCCTCAAACATGGAAGAAAGACTCTTCTTCTCACCTTTGATTTTTCCGGCAAGCATCGGACCACCGGATACAAAAATGGTAGGGATATTTAATCTTGCCGCAGCCATAAGAAGACCGGGCACGTTCTTATCACAGTTAGGTACGCATACCAGACCATCAAAACCATGTGCCATTGCCATACACTCTGTACTGTCAGCAATCAAATCTCTTGTTACCAGAGAGTATTTCATACCGATATGTCCCATGGCGATACCATCACATACCGCAATTGCAGGGAAAACAACCGGTGTACCGCCTGCCATGGCAACACCCATTTTTACGGCATCCACAATTTTATCCAGGTTCATATGACCGGGAACAATTTCGTTATAGGAGCTGACGATACCAATCATGGGGCGTCTTCTTTCCTCTTCCGTATATCCTAATGCATTGAGCAGACTTCTGTGGGGCGCCTGCGCTGTACCTGTTTTTACAGAATCACTTCTCATAATAATACCTTCTTTCTTATGTTTAAAAACATATTTCACACTTTCTTACTGTAAAGTATGATACCATACTTCTGTTTTCTTTGCATTATCTTTTACTGAATTCTTTCAGCTATCAAGTCGCCCATTTTTTTACAGCCCACCTTCTCGCATCCTTCCGAGAAAATATCTCCTGTTCTAAAGCCGTCTTTCAAAACCTGCTGTACTGCATTTTCGATGGCATCCGCCGCCTTATCCAGGTCAAAGCTGTACCGAAGCATCATAGACGCACTGAGAATCGTTGCAATAGGGTTTGCCACATCCATTCCTGCAATATCGGGAGCCGAACCATGGCTGGGCTCATATAATCCAAACTTACTGTCATTCAAGGAAGCAGACGCAAGCATACCAATGGAACCGGTAACCATACTTGCTTCATCGGATAAAATGTCTCCGAACATGTTCTCTGTCAAAATAACGTCAAACTGTGCGGGATCTTTGACAAGCTGCATTGCACAGTTGTCCACCAACATATGCTCTAACGTAACGTCCGGATAGTCTTTTGCAACTTCCTCTACTACCGCTCTCCAAAGTCTGGAAGAATCCAGAACATTTGCCTTATCTACACTAGTTACTTTTTGTTTTCTTTTTCTCGCAATTTCAAAACCCTTAATTGCAATTCTGCGGATTTCGTTTTCATCATATGTGAGAGTATCTGTAGCCTTACGAACTCCGTTTTCTTCTACTGTCTGACGGGCGCCAAAGTAAAGACCGCCTGTCAGTTCTCTCATAATCATAATATCAAAACCTTTTGCACTGATTTCTTCTTTCAAAGGACAGGCAGCTGCCAGTTCTTTATAAAGAAGTGCAGGACGCAAGTTCGCAAATAAATTGAGTGCCTTTCTGATTTTCAAAAGTCCTGCCTCGGGACGAAGATTCGGGGGCAGTTTGTACCAAGGGGATTTTGTAGTATCTCCACCTATAGAACCCATAAGTACCGCTTCCGCTGCTTTTGCAGTTTCAATCGCCTCATCTGTAAGGGGAACCCCATGTACGTCAATGGATGCACCACCCATCAAAATATCTGTATATACCGGAGTAAAACCATATACCTCTCCGGCTTTATCAAGCACTTTCTTCGCCTCTGCCACAATCTCGGGACCAATTCCGTCACCGGGAATACATGTAATCTTTAATTCCATAATTTGCCTCCAATCCGCAAAATAATACTCTATATTTAGAAAAATTGTATCATAGGCTCTTCTATGCTTCAAATACATATTGTTCATGGTTGTTATAACTTTTAGTTATAAACAAAAAGGACATCCCGCAATTGGAATGTCCCCAGTCGTAATATGTTTCTTTTTGATTATTCAGCTTTTTCCACACGTGCAATTGCAGATTTTTCCATAGGAATACGGCAGTTTTTATTGCTACCAAACTCTACGATTACAGTGTCATCGTTAATATCAATAACAATGCCGATAAAACCTGCTGTTGTCAGTACGCAATCACCGATTTCCATAGAAGAAATCATAGCTGCAAGTCTCTTCTGTTCCTTTTTCTGAGGACGCATAAAGAAAAACCACATACCACCGATAATTACTGCATAAATGAGAATCATGGTAATCATTTCTCCCATTCCACCACCCTGTGGTATAGTTGCACCGGAATCCAATAAAATATTCATCACTCTATTTCCTCCTAAACTTCCTTTTATAACACTCTACGCTTAATAATACACAACTTAACGTCTGTGGGCAAGCACTTTATAAAAAATTAATGACCTGTGCAAACTTTTATTCCTGCCCCGATGCCATGGAATCCAGTTTGCGTTTTTTGTAGGCCGCAAACTCTCCCTTATCCAGTGCATCTCTGATTTCTTCCATCATCGTATTGTAAAAATACAGATTATGCAACACACAAAGTCTCATGCCCAGCATTTCTTTTGCTTTAAGCAAATGTCTGATATATGCCCTGGAATATCTTCTGCAGGCAGGACATCCACATCCTTCTTCAATTGGTCTGTCATCCAATTCATATTTTGCATTGAAAAGATTTATCTTTCCGTGATTCGTATAAAGGTGTCCATGCCTTCCGTTTCTGGTAGGATATACACAATCAAAGAAATCCACACCTCTCTCCACCGCCTCTAAAATATTTGCCGGTGTTCCCACTCCCATTAGATAAGTAGGCTTATGAAGGGGCAGATAGGGCACTGTTTCTTCTATGACGTAATACATTTCCTCATGGCTCTCTCCCACCGCCAAGCCGCCAAGAGCATAACCATCCAGTTCAAATTCGGAAATCCGCTTTGCATGTTCTATACGGATATCTGCAAATATGGCACCTTGGTTGATACCAAAAAGCATCTGGTTCTTATTGATGGTATCCTCCAATGAATTCAACCGGTTCATCTCGTTTTTACACCGTTCCAGCCACCTTGTTGTACGTTCAACCGAGTTTTGCACGTAAATTCTATCTGCTTTACTGGAGGGACATTCATCAAATGCCATTGCAATAGTAGATGCCAGATTGGATTGTATCTGCATACTTTCTTCCGGACCCATAAAAATCTTTCTGCCATCAATGTGGGAATTAAAGTAAACGCCTTCTTCTTTTATCTTACGCAGTCCTGCAAGGGAAAAAACCTGAAACCCACCGGAATCCGTTAAAATAGGTTTGTCCCATGACATAAATTTGTGTAATCCACCCAGTTGTTTAATAATCTTGTCACCGGGGCGGACATGCAAATGATATGTGTTTGACAGTTCAACCTGGGTTTTAATCTGTTCCAAATCTTCAGTGGAAACAGCTCCCTTTATGGCAGCAACCGTTCCTACATTCATAAATACAGGGGTTTGTATCACACCATGTACGGTGTGAAACTCTCCCCTTTTGGCTCTGCCTTCCTGCTTTAATAATTTATACATCAGTTCAAATAATCCTCCCAAAATTCTTCCAAGGTAATTCCTTTTTCCGTAATAAACCGAGCAGCATCTTTTCCCACATAACGGAAATGCCAGGGTTCATAAATAATACCGGTAATATATTCCTTTCCTTCCGGGTATCTTAAAATAAATCCGTATTCTACACAATGTTCTTTTAACCACTTGCCGGTCTCTGTTTTTGCAAAGCCCGAATTCAGACTGGTATATGTCTTGGAGTTGAAATCAAATGCCAGTCCTATCTGATGTTCACTGGCGTTTGGCGCAGTTACAATCGTGGATGCCACCCGATAAGCATCCATGTATGATAAACCTTTTGCCAAATACTTGTCCATCTTTTTCTCAAACAAATACTTCTGGGTTGCATAATCCCTATAGGGAGATGCAATATTAATGTCAATCCCGTCTTCCTTTGCCGCCTGCATCAAACTAAGCAAATCTTCCAAAACGCGTTCATCACATTTCAGACCACCTTTAATGGTGCCCAGAGGAACTACATAGTCTTCCGGAATAGGATGTTGTTTATTCACAAGCATCAGCCTCCAGTCCTCGGGGTCAAAATCCGGAATTTCATCAAACCCGTTTACGGTTGCATTATCGCTTTCACTTTCTTCCGGCGAAAGTTCCGCATTAGGTTCTTCCTCTATATATGTCCGGTTTTCCTCCAAAATATCCTCAAGAGTGTATAAATCCGGTTCCTCATCCATAAGTTGCGCCAATGCTTCGTAAACTTCTAAAACTTCTTTTTCATCCACAATTTCAGACAGATTCACATCTTCTTGCGGGATATCTTCCACCGCAAGTTGTAAACCATTTTTATCAAAAGGAACATCCGTTACAACTCCCTGACTCTGATATCCGAAACTGCTATTTACAAAAAAGAACATTAAGGCTACGCTTGCACAGGCTATCTTTTTTCCGTTGTTTACAAAAGAAACACATACACAATAGACGCCCAAAGCAACTGCCATAACGGCACGGATGGGCATCTCTAAATACTTATGTTTTTTTATTTCTTTTGTTCCCCAGAACTGAATCCTTTCACGGAAAGTCTTTTTCATTTGCGTATTTCCTCAAAATGTGCATAAATAATCATTATTATTCTAGCACACTTCCATATATTATGCATTAGTTTTTTATGGAAAACCCAGAAAAAAGTTGCCTTGAATCAACGATTTCGTTATAATCGAATAAGATTTTAACATATTAACGTGTTAGGAGGAAGAATCATGGCCGGTTCAAGTTTTGGCACTATATTCAAAATTACAACTTGGGGGGAATCCCACGGAAAAGCTTTAGGAGTTGTCATAGACGGTTGTCCTGCCGGTCTTAGTTTGTCCGAAACAGACATTCAGGCATTCTTAGACCGCCGCAAGCCCGGAAAAAGTAAGATTTCCACTCCCCGTAAGGAAGCGGATGAAGTCGAAATACTCTCCGGTGTATTTGAAGGGAAAACAACAGGAACCCCTATTTCACTGATGATAAAAAACACTTCACAAATCTCAAAAGATTATAGTGAAATTGCTTCTTACTATCGTCCCGGTCACGCTGATTATACCTTTGACGCCAAATATGGTTTTCGGGATTACAGAGGCGGCGGACGTTCCTCCGGACGGGAAACCATCGGCCGTGTAGCTGCCGGAGCTATCGCTTCTAAAATATTATCTTCCATGGGCATCGATGTATGTTGCTACACCTATTCTTTAGGCCCGGTACAAATCGACCGGAATCATTTCGACCGGAATGCTATTTATGACACTGCAACCGCAATGCCTGACCGTTTAGCCGATAAAAATGCTTATTCTTATCTGGAAGAAGCCATGAAAGAAGCCGATTCCGTAGGCGGAATCATGGAATGTATTGTTACCGGTTTTCCCGCCGGTATCGGAGACCCGGTATTTGAAAAATTAGACGCAAATCTTTCCAAAGCCATTATGTCCATCGGCGCTGTCAAAGCAGTTGAAATTGGCGACGGGTGCTTGGTTTCCAAAGCCAAAGGAAGTGAAAACAATGACTCCTTCACCTGTGATAATGACACTATTACCAAAAAGACAAATCATGCAGGCGGCATTTTAGGCGGCATATCTGATGGTGATAAAATTTTTGTCCGGGCTCATGTCAAACCCACCCCTTCCATTTTCCGTGAACAGGAAACCGTAAACAAAAATGGTGAAAACATTACCGTCCAAATCAAGGGACGCCACGATCCTGTTATCGTACCCAGAGCGGTGGTTGTCATGGAATCAATGGTAGCCATTACACTACTGGATGCCATGATGCTGAACATGTCCGCCAAATTGGATGGTATGGTAGAGTTTTATAAAGAAAAAAAATAAATATAAAATACAAAAGCCGATTTTCTATTTGTTTTTTGCGGAGCGAAAGCACGTCTGAAAAACAATATAGAAAACTCGGCTTTTAAATTTTTTAATTGAATATTTATTTAATCCCTTATAAAACTCTACTATCCTTCAACTTTCTGGAATGCAATACAGTTCGGACGGTCAACCTTTATTTCCGGCCCACACATTATCAACGTCTTATTCTCTATGTCAACACGGAAGAAAGTCATTGTATTGGAGCCATGGTTTAAGGATATCAAATGCTTATCGTCCGGAAATAATGAAGCATCCTTGGGATACTCGCCGCTTACCGGTAACACAAACAATTTAGTAAGCTTACCGTTTTCCTGGTCCACCTCATATACAACAACAGTGTTTTCTCCTGATGTGGAAGCAACCA
Organism: Lachnospiraceae bacterium; assembly: GCA_045589155.1. Lineage (GTDB taxonomy): Bacteria > Bacillota > Clostridia > Lachnospirales > Lachnospiraceae > Acetatifactor. The sequence goes on along the minus strand of JAZNGC010000017.1, from coordinate 42,580 downwards.
AATAATGATAATCCATAGAAAATGTCAAGGCACTTGCTGAAGATCCCACATCCTTCTTTTTCCCGGTTGTGGTCTCGATGGTCTGAATTCTGTCAAAGTAAGGAATACCATCTCTTTCTTCATAATTGTATACTGTAATATTACATGCCAGTTCATGTACCACATATATGAATTTACCGTTAGCGGAGATTTTGATATGTCTGGGCGCAGACTCAATATCACCACGAAGCACATCCGCCAATTTCAAGGTTCCGTTTTTACTGTCAAGACGGTATACATTAACATGATCCATTCCCTGGTCTGCAACCAGTAAATATTTATTGTCGTGTGTCATTCTGGCACAAGTAATATGGGGACGGAAATTTCTTTCTGCCACGCTTCCGATTCCTTTATGGAAGATTTCATCCGTTATAATACCGACTGAACCATCTTCGTTCACTTTTAACACGGTCAACTTTCCATCATGATACCCTGCAACAAAAAGATATTTATCTTCGTAATCAGTGGACAAATAACAACCTCTCATACCGTTAATCGGAGCAAAATTAACAAGTTCAAGCCCACCATCTTTCAAAATTTTATAGGACTCTACGCCAAAATCGGTAATCGAGTACAAATACTTTTTATTTTTCGCGATCGTCACATAAGAAGAATTTGTAATTTCAACTTCATCCTTCTCAATGAATTTACCCTTATTCATGTCTACATCATAGATTTTAATACCATGCTTATCTCCCATTGTGTATGTGGAAACATAAGCCACGTATTTTCCTTTTGCCATAGGTAACCGCCTCCGTATTTTACATTTTCTATCACTTATTATACAATATCTTTTATTATTTGTTAATAGGTAAAAAAATACGTAAAAATATGCGTTGCTTTTTTAGTCGAATAAGTATAAAATGTTGCTTGATTAGTGATTTTTTGGGAGGATTTAGACAATGAAAAATGTTTTGGTAAACCTGGAAAACATTTCCAAATCTTATGACGGGCAAATGGTGCTCGATGATCTGAATCTTTATATCCGTGAAAACGAATTTCTGACCCTCTTAGGTCCCAGTGGTTGTGGCAAAACTACCACTCTGCGTATTTTAGGTGGTTTTGAAACTCCCGACAAAGGACGCGTCATATTTGAAGGTACGGATATTACCAATCTCCCCCCTAACAAAAGACAGCTCAACACTGTCTTTCAAAAGTATGCTCTTTTTACCCATATGAACATCGCCGAAAACATTGCTTTCGGTTTGAAAATCAAAAATAAAAGCAAAGCATATATTGACGACAAGATTAAATATGCTTTGAAGCTTGTTAACCTTGACGGTTTTGAAAAAAGAATGCCCAACTCTTTAAGCGGTGGCCAGCAGCAACGTATTGCCATTGCCCGCGCTATCGTTAATGAACCCAAGTTGTTGCTTCTTGATGAACCTTTAGGCGCTCTCGACCTTAAACTCCGTCAGGACATGCAGTATGAATTAATCCGTTTAAAGAATGAACTGGGTATCACATTTATTTATGTCACCCACGATCAGGAAGAAGCCCTTACCATGTCCGATACCATCGTAGTTATGAACCAGGGCTATATCCAGCAGATTGGTTCTCCCGAACGCATTTATAACGAACCTGAAAATGCTTTCGTTGCAGACTTTATCGGTGAAAGTAACATTATCGGTGCTACTATGATTGAAGACCGTCTGGTTGAAATCTTAGGTGCCCGTTTTGCTTGTGTTGACGAAGGATTTGGACGTAACACACCGGTTGACGTTGTAATCCGTCCCGAAGATATTGAACTTACGAAAAATCCCGAAGAAGGCATTATCAAAGGTGTTGTCAGCCATGTTATCTTCAAGGGCGTTCATTATGAAATGGAAGTTCAGGCAAACGGTTTTGAATGGCTGGTACACTCTACCGGTATGTTCCCGGTAGGCACAAATGTCGGCATAAAAGTCGATCCTTTTAACATTCAGATTATGAATAAACCTGAATCAGAGGACGAGGAGGCCGTAGGAGTTAATGAATAAAAGAAAATTACTTGCTACTCCCTATTTATTATGGGCTACCGTGTTTATAATCATTCCTCTTTTTATGGTGATTTATTATGGTGTTACCGATAAAACCGGTGCATTTACTTTCAGTAATATTGCTGCCATTGCTACCGCAGAGCACGGAAAAGCTCTCTGGCTCTCCGTCCTACTCTCCTTGGCCAGCACTGTTATCTGTCTGTTTTTGGCTTATCCTCTGGCTATGATACTCACCAAAATGAATATGAAATCCAATTCTTTTTTGGTATTAATTTTTATTTTGCCCATGTGGATGAACTTTCTGCTTAGAACTTTTGCATGGCTCACTTTGCTTGAAAAAACCGGTGTTCTTAACAGTATTTTAAAAATAATCGGTCTGCCTACACTGGATATTATAAACACTCCGGGCGCTATCATTTTAGGTATGGTTTACAACTTCCTTCCTTTCATGATATTGCCTATTTATAATGCTCTTATGAAAATCGATCCCAATGTTATTAATGCAGCAAGAGACTTAGGTGCAGGTTCTTTAAAAACCTTTACAAAGGTTACCTTCCCCTTAAGCATCCCTGGTGTTATGAGTGGTATTTCCATGGTATTTGTTCCCGCTCTTACCACCTTCGTTATTTCCACCATTTTGGGCGGAAACAAAATACTGCTCATCGGTAACGTTATCGAACTTGAATTTAACACCAACTATAATTGGCACTTAGGAAGCGGATTATCCATTGTACTTATGATTTTTATTATCATAAATATGATCTGCACCGCCATCTTCGATAAAGACGGGGAGGGCTCCATGTTATGATTAAAACGACCGCACAACGTATTTATGTTGCACTTATTTTTATTTTCTTATATGCTCCCATCGGAACTCTTATTGTTCTGTCTTTCAATGCGAGCAAAACCCGTTCAAAATGGGGTGGTTTTACCTTAAAATGGTACACTTCCCTTTTTCAAGACGAAAAAATATTGCAGGCTGCAGGCAATACTCTCTTAATTGCCTTCCTCTCTGCAACCATTGCTACTGTTATCGGTACTATCACCTGCATTGCCATGCAGAATATGAAAAAAAGAAGCCGTACCGTCATCATGGGAATCACAAACATTCCTATGCTGAATGCAGAAATCGTTACCGGTATCTCTTTAATGCTTCTTTTTATATTTTTAGGAATTAAAATGGGATTTCTCACAATCCTTCTGGCACATATAACTTTTAACATTCCTTATGTTATATTAAATGTCATGCCACGAATGAAGCAACTGAATCCCAGCACATATGAGGCTGCCCTTGACCTTGGTGCCTCACATACACAAGCCTTTTTCAAAGTGGTATTCCCTGATATTTTGCCCGGTATTATTTCCGGTTTTACCATGGCATTTACCATGTCTTTAGATGATTTTGTAATTACCCACTTTACAAAAGGCGCAGGAATTGATACATTATCAACGAAGATATATGCAGAAGTGCGTAAAGGCATCAAGCCGGAAATGTATGCTTTATCCACTATCATCTTCGTGACAGTACTGATTCTTTTACTTTTGGTAAATTATGCACCTAAAAAGAAACAGGATACTGCGGCTGTCAAATAACAATATATTTTAAGAAAGAACGAGGCAAAAATTAAAAGGAATGAAAAAATTTATTGCTATTGCGGTTTGTGCCACATTAATCGGCACTCTCTTTACCGGCTGCGGCTCCGAGAACAATACTCCAAACGGCGAAGTTTATGTTTATAACTGGGGTGAGTATATTGACGAGGAAACAATTGATCTTTTTGAAAAAGAAACCGGCATCAAAGTCATCTATGATGAATTTGAAACAAATGAAGCGATGTACCCGAAGGTGGAATCCGGTGCATTCCAGTATGACGTAGTGTGTCCTTCAGACTATATGATTTCAAAAATGATTGAGAACGATATGTTGGCTGAGCTTAATTGGGACAACCTTCCCAATGCGAAAGCAAACATCGGTTCACAGTACTATGAACAGTCCAAACAGTTTGACCCTGAAAATAAATTCTCTGTCCCCTATTGTTGGGGAACCGTAGGTATTCTCTACAACACTTCCATGGTAGAGGAACCTATCACTTCTTGGGCAGACCTTTGGAACGAAAAATACGAAGATAATATTCTGATGCAGAGCTCTGTTCGCGATTTGTTTATGGTTGGTCTGAAATTAAACGGCTACTCCTTAAACTCTCTTGATGAAAGCGAACTCGAGAAAGCAAAAGAAGATTTGATTGCACAAAAGCCCCTTGTTCAGGCTTATGTTATCGATCAGGTTCGTGACAAAATGATTAGTGGTGAGGCTGCTATCGGCGTTATTTATTCCGGCGAAGCAATCTATACTCAGCGTGAAAATCCCGATTTGGAATATGTCATTCCAAGTGAGGGCTCAAATATCTGGATTGACTCCTGGGTGGTTTTGAAAGATTCCCCCAACAAAGAAAATGCTGAAAAGTTTATCGACTTTATGTGCCGTCCTGAGATCGCACTGATGAACTTCGAATACATCACCTACTCCACTCCTAACGAGGCAGCGAAAGAATTAATCGAAGAGGAAGATATCAGAAATTCCGAGATTGCTTTCCCCGACCTTTCCAAATATGATTTGGAAACCTTCTCTTATCTTGGAAGTGAAGCGGATGAATTGTACAGCAATCTCTACAAAGAGGTTATGTCATCCAGCAATTAATAAACATATATTTGATTTCCGGCATCAAATAAAAACAGCCGCTTCTCATTAATAGAGAAGCGGCTTAATTTTTACCTACAACGTTTTAAGTTATCTGTTCTGGCATCCGCAGGAATCGTCTCTGTCACGTTCACCCGCTCTGGCCCATGGGGGAGTATTCATTTCATAACGGTTGTCATTATCGCAACAGTCGCAGTCTTTTCTGCCATCTCTTCTATTATCTCTTCTCTCTTCCCTGCGTTCTTCCTGTCTTTCTCTACAACACTGTTCCCGGTGCACTTCACAACATTCATCCCTACGTGTTTCACAACATTCCTCTCTGCGTTCTTCCATACAGTCGTTACCACAGCCTATTCTGTTGCAGTCACAATTACTATTCATTCGGCGTCCACAGCTTCCGCCCTGATTTCCGCCACATATCAGAAGAAAAAAAATCAACCAACAATTCATGCATTATTCTCACTTATTAAGCTTTAATGTAGTCTATTCTTTTCTTCCCGAAAATGTGCACTATTTCTTATTGACTAAATCACTTAAGAAATTCTTTTTTGATGTAACGGAAAGTTTCCTTCTCTCCTTTTTCCGACAACATAGAGAGTAAAAATTCCAGTTTTTCCTTTGTTTTTTCATGCATAAGAGGATTGTCTTTTCTCTTTTTGTAATACTCAAAAGGCGCACAATCAGTGTATTTATCACTTAAGTACACTTTGCTGGCCGCAATACGGTCCATAAACATTTCCGCAATGTATTTATCCGGCATGGGAACCGGCAGCATGCCGCCTTCAATTTCAAGGATAGCATAATCAATCCAATATTCATAATGATGTTTGTTTCTGCCCTTATGATGCAACCAGGCGGATGAATATCCTATTTCTTCCCGTTCCGCGTTATTGGGACTTCTATCCCCTTGATAATACTTCGCTCCAACAAAAAATTCCGTTGGACTGTACTTGGACAAATCATGACATAGTCCCTGTTTGTAAAGTCCCACTTTAAAGCAACCTTTTAATACCAACCATTTATGGTAGGTAATGGTTTTAAAATGTTTCCAAACCTTCATGTCTACTTCTTTCCGCCTTTACTGCTTTGAAAAACACATATACTTCTGGGTGATATAGTAATGCATCGGTTTTCATCTATTACAATTTCTTTATCCTTTTCCGTACAAAGGCATAATTTCCACTGCTCTCCCTTTGGAAGTTTAGGCAATGCGTAAGAATGTTCTTCCCAATGCATATTTATACCAATATAGAAGGAATTGTCCTCTGTCATCCTGTCGATACGGGCATATTTTCCGCAAAGCATAATACCAATTTGATGACTGTATCTTTCCATCATCGGTTTCCAAGGCTCTTCTCCGTGATAGGACAAATCAGGATATCCACTTGAAATGTAATCCATCTGTCTGAGTTGTTTTTCCTGCCGCAAAACAGGATGGACTTTCCTTAAAGCAACCAAGCACTTGAAAAACTCATAGATTTCCTCATTTTTATCCAAATCCTTCCAATCCAGCCAGGTAATTTCATTATCCTGACAATAGGGATTATTATTTCCCTCCTGGGAATTTCCAAACTCATCTCCCATAAAAATCATAGGTGTACCTTGGGAGAAGATCAGTAACGTCATGAAATTCTTGATTTGCTGTATACGTAATTTGGATATTCCTTTCTTTTTGGAAGGTCCCTCCATACCACAGTTCCAACTGAAATTATAATCACTTCCGTCTTTATTTTCTTCTCCGTTAGCTTCGTTATGCTTTCTCTCATAGCTTACCGCATCCATAAGAGTAAAGCCGTCGTAATTGGATATATAATTAATCTTGCCGGCGTGTGAGGGTTGTTTTCTCATATATTCAAGGGTTGTCCCAACCATATCCTCATCGCCTTTTACAAAACGTCTCATCACACTTGCAAAATCATCATTATATATCCCGTATTTTCTATCTTCCGTTTTTCCCATTCCAGGATTGGAAAAGTCATAATACCAAAGTTTAACGTCTTTTAATACAGGATCCGAACAGATTAAATCCATGGGTGTACACTGCCCTTTGATATGGAAACCGTCTACATGATATTCCATTACCCAGTAACGGAGAATATCCAAAATCTCCCACGCACCTACTTCCCCGGGGAAATAGAACTGCAAAACAGCTTCCATATTGTTTTTATGTAATGCTTTAATCAAATCCTTAAACTCTTTTACGCAGTCCCCAACGGCATAACTGTTTTTGGGCGCATAATAATATCCTTTTGTATAGCCCCAGTAATTCTTTCCAACCTCCACTGTTTTATCTGTATTTCCCGGGTCGGGCATTTTAAAGAATTTCCCCTCTTCCTTATTTCCACCTTTTTCATAGGCTTCATCAAACTCATAAACAGGCTGAAATTCAATTGTCGTAATTCCCAGTTCCTTCAAATATGGTATTTTCTCTTCCACACCCTTAAAAGTACCTCTATTGGTTACTTTAGAAGAAGCATGCTGTGTAAACCCACGCACATGCATTCCGTACACGATGCTTTGTTCGTAGGGAATATGAGGATTCCTGTCTTCGTCCCAAGCATATTCTGTACGGTCAAATACAGCCATTTTTGCATGTAATCCGCATAAATCCCCATACTCTTTATTTCCGGCGAATTTACGGGCATATAAATCGTTTACAAGGGTATCTCCTTCATAGAATGAATATAAAAATTCCTTTGCTGTTATTCCCTGCACACACATAGTGTGTACATTTCCCACACGGTATTCCTCCGGAAAAGAAATTCTCTCTATTTCTTTTCCTTCCTTGGCATCATACAAAACAACCCCACAATCCTTTGATGCACTGACAAATACAAATTGTAATTCTTTTCCCGCTACACTCACACCAAGAGGTGCGATTTTTCCCATAGTTTTTTTGATTCTCATAAAGTTAACCTTCCCCGTATACTTTATTTTTTATATATTTTATTATAACATTGCTAAGTTAATCAGAAAAGGATATAATGATAAAAAAAAGCAAAGGAGATTTTCCCCATGGCAAAAAAAGATTACGCCGAAGAAGAAATGACCGTAGAACTGACACTTGACGATGGCGATAAAGTCAACTGTGCAGTTATCACCATTCTTGAAGTAAGCGGAAAGGATTATATTGCGCTTATGCCTCTTGACGAAAACGGTCAAAACAATGATGGCGAAGTATGGTTTTACGGCTACCGTGAAGATGAAAATGATCCCAACGTAGAGCCTGAGTTGATTTTTATTGAAGATGACGATGAATACGAGGATGTTGCTGACGCATTCGATGAATTCTTAGATAATGTAGAATTTGACGAATTGGTTGACGATGAGGAATAATCGCTTTTAAGTATCATTTCTGATTTTAACAATGGATTCAAAAAACGGGATGGAAATCTTGGATAATCCGGTGTGCCTGTGAGGTAAAGGATATCCAAGATTTTTTTCGCTCTTGTCATAGCCACATAAAAGAGTCTTCTCTCCTCTTCCGGTTCCTCTTCTTTTTTACACCGTTTTCCCGGAATTACCCCTTCATTTGCATCTGGAATACATACATAGGAAAACTCCAGCCCTTTTGCCCCATGCATAGTCAATATATTTACTCCGGATGTAACCTCCTTTGTTTCATACTCTTCCAGATATATTCTAAGTTGTAAAACCCAATCCTTTAACACTAAATGATTTTTTCCATGTTCTTTTATGATAGAAATCACTTTTATCCACTCTGCGAGCAAATTCTCCGCATCCATTTCTTCTCTCTTCCCCACGGATATTGCCTGTTTTTGCAACACTTTAATATAGCCCATAACATTACATATAAAATGTATCGCAGCTATCGGAACCTGCTTTTCTAAAATTCTGCGCTTCTTTTCATCACCGCCGATTGCATTCCATATTGCAGGTGCTCTATCTCTTTTGCCGATTAAAAATTCAAAGCAATCCAACAATTCTTTGGCTACAAAATGTTCTGATAGCTCCCTTTGTTTTTTTCCTTTTATACATGGAATCTTATTTTTCTGTAAAAAACACTTTAAAGAATCCTGTTCCCTATTGGTTCTGGTAATAACCGCCATATCAGAAAATGAAATGTTATATTTCTGATTTAATTCCATAAGCCTTTTTGCTATATACAACAGCTCCATTTTTTTATTTTGAAATCCCAGACAACGAACCTTTTCTCCCGTTTCCGCCTCAGATTTCAAATCTTTTTTAAACCGGTTTCTATTTTCATTTATTACCTGTGTTGCTGCAAAAACAATTCTTTGTGTACTTCGGTAATTTCTTTCCAAAACATACATTCTTGCCCCCGGAAACTGCCTTCTAAAGCCACTCATAATCCCGGGCTCACTTCCGCGAAATCCATAGATTGACTGGTCATCATCCCCCACAACCATTATTTGATAAGACGGGGCAGATAAGAGTTTTAAAATTTCTTCCTGACTCCGATTGCTATCCTGATATTCATCAACCAGAATATACTTATATCTGTTTTGAAGTTCCTTCAATATTTGTGGATGCTTTTTTAGCAAACTCAGCACAAGTTCAGACATGTCATCAAAATCCAGTTTTCTATCTCGTCGGATTTGCTTCTTTAACGTCTTTATTACCTGACGTATCTGTTCTTCCGTCCTACTCTCCGTGGCATATAATAAAGGATTCGAAATAAATGAGACATAATCAATAGAATTATCCCATTGTATTCCCAACTCTGCAAAAGTATTTTTCAGATATAGTTTCTTTTCTTCAGTTTCAAACAGGGAATTATTGTTGTACGAATCGTACTCTTTTAAGATTTGGAAAAAGAATGAATGAAAAGTACCAAACCGGACTTTTGTATACTTACCTTCGGTACTCTTTTCGAAACGGCGCTGCATAGAAAGGGCAGCTGCCTTTGTAAATGTGATGACAAGAATTGTTTCAGGTATTACTTTTTGATACTCAATCAAATAAATAATCCTGTTTACAATCAGAAATGTTTTCCCACTTCCGGGACCGGCTAACACAATAGCCGGTCCTTCCGGATGGGTTACAGCCCTTCTTTGGGCTTCATTTAAGTTTAAAAAATTAAGCATTCTGTAATTTTTCAATTCCTTTACGGATACGGGCCAAGGATTCTTCTTTGCCGAGAATCTCCATAATCTCTGTCGCTCCGGCAGGTGTCATCTGCTTACCGGAAACTGCGGTTCTTACCGGCCACATAACATATCCGTTTTTACACTCTTTCTTGGCAACGTATTCAGAAAGTGCCTGGTAAAGAGCATCATTGCTATAATCTTCCTGTGCCTCCAGAATAGGCAGTAAGTCTGTAAGAACTTCCAGTGAAGATGCAGAATCCGTCTTCATCTTCTTGTGGGTGTACATTTCAATATCGTACTCAGGAAGTGCCTCAAAGAAATCAACCTGGCCTGCGATGTCAGGGAACACTTCAATACGTGTTTTAACCATAGCAGCGATCTTTTTCAGGTCAAAGTCTTTTGTAAGTGTCTCTTTCAGATAAGGCTCAGCCATCTCATAGAACTTATCAAAATCCATAGCCTTTAAGTACTCGCCGTTCATCCATCTCAGTTTTACAATATCGAATACCGCAGGGGATTTACTGATTCTTTTGTAATCAAAATTTTTGATAAGCTCATCCAATGTAAAGATTTCGCGATTATCCTCAGGGCTCCAACCAAGAAGGGCAATATAGTTTACAATTGCCTCTGTCACAAAACCCTGCTCCAGTAAATCTTCAAAGGAAGAATGACCACTTCTCTTGGAAAGTTTTTTATGATTTTCATCTGTAATAAGCGGCAGATGTACATATACCGGAACCTCCCAACCGAAGGCATCATACAGTCTTACATATTTGGGAGAAGAAGAGAGATATTCATTTCCTCTCACAACATGTGTAATATTCATAGTATGGTCATCTACTACGTTTGCGAAGTTATAAGTAGGATATCCGTCTGATTTAATCAGGATCATATCATCCAGCTCACTATTATTAACCGTAATAGCTCCATAAAGTTCGTCATGGAAGGTTGTGGTTCCCTCCTGAGGATTGTTCTGACGGATAACAAAGGGCTTACCTGCCGCCAGATTCTCTTCTACTTCCTCTTTAGAAAGTCCAAGGCAATGTTTGTCATAAATCATAATTTCTTTGCCTTCCACAATTTCCGTCTTCAGGGAAGCTAATCTTTCTTTATCACAAAAGCAATAATATGCCTCTCCTTTTTCCACAAGTTCTTTCGCATATTTCATATAGATGCCGGTCTGCATACGCTCACTCTGAACATAAGGACCGTATCCACCGTCTTTGTCCGGACCTTCATCGTGAATCAGTCCTGTCTTTTCCATAGTACGGTAAATAATTTCTGTTGCACCTTCCACGAAACGCTCTTGGTCTGTATCCTCGATACGAAGCATAAAATCTCCGCCTTCATGCTTTGCAATCAGAAACTCATATAATGCAGAACGCAAATTTCCCACATGCATTTTTCCGGTGGGACTGGGTGCGTATCTTGTCCTAATCTTTGTCATAATTTCCTCCGTTCCGGGTTTATACCCTGGTACATATCTCTATCCATTTTATAAGGTTTCCCTAAAAACTGCAATGATATTTTTAGTATAAATTTCCCGTTAACACTACTCTTCCTGCATCTCGGGTAATGCCTGCTGCGCGCTGGATTTAAACTTCGCCAATTCTTTTGCCGCCTGTCCGAGAGCAATATTGGTTCCCGCACCGGCAATACATCCGCCGGGACATGCCATACCCTCAATCAGGCAACCGTTTTTCTTACCTGCCTTTGCAAGCAGAAGCATTTTTTTACATTCTGCAAGACTTTCTGCGTGTTCAATGCGTACCTCCACACCGGGATAGTACTTTTTCACACATTCTTCGATTGCATTAGCCACACCGCCTGCCACACCATAACCACGGCCTGCCGCTGTTGCATCCTGCATCTGATCCATCGCCTTAATTTCCTCAAGCAGAATACCTTTCGCCTCAAACATACCGGTAAGTTCTTCGAAGGTAATAACGAAGTCCACATCAGATCTTACGGTTCTTCTGGATGCCTCAAGTTTCTTGGATGCACAAGGTCCGATAAATACAACACTTGCATCCGGATGTTCTTCTTTAATAATACGTGCGGTTGCCACCATAGGGGTCAGCGCATTACTGATTTTATCAATGGTCTCAGGGAAAAGATTTTTTGCCATCACTGACCAGGACGGACAACATGAAGTAAGCGCAAACGCCTGATTACCGCTGGCAACCTCTTTCACATAATGCTCCGCCTCTGCTATGCAACCAAGGTCCGCTCCAATCGCCGTCTCGTATACATCTGCAAAACCAAGTTCTTTCAGTGCCGTCTTAAACATATCCGGACTTACCTTGGGACCAAACTGACCTACAAATGCCGGTGCCACCTGGGCAATAATCTTTCTTCCGGACTGCATCGCACGGATAAGCTGGAAAATCTGGGATTTATCCGCTATGGCACCAAACGGGCAACTAACCATACACTGACCACAAGATACACAAATGTCATTATCAATAATCGCTCTTCCGCGGCTATCACTTTTAATCGCATTTACACCGCACGCTTTTTCACAGGGACGTTCTCTGTGGATAATTGCATTATAAGGACAAACTGACATACATTTTCCGCATTTTATGCATTTATCCTTGTCAATCTTTGACTTTCCGTTTTCCATGGAAATAGCGCCCACAGGACACACCGACACACAGGGATGTGCCACACACCCCATACAAAGATTGCTTACTTCAAACTGATTTTCCGGGCATGCATTACATGCAGACGGAATAACCTGCATAAGAGGGGGTTCATAATATTTTTCATCAATATTACTTTCCTCCACACCTTCTGTAAGATGTCCCGGTTTACTTCTATCCTCTGCACGAAGGGACATTCCCATCGCCAAACGGATTCTTTCACGCACAACTGCACGTTCACGGTATATACTTTCCCAATAAATTGTCTCATCATTGTCAACAATCTTATAAGGCAGGGCTTCCATATCATCTTTTAAGTTTTTAGAATTATATGCCAATTCGGCCACTTCCTTGAACACCTGTCTTCTTCGCTGTCTGACCGGTGTGTCAATTCCTCTCATGTCACTCATGTTATTTCCTCCTACAAAGTTTTACACTTTGATAAAAAAATCACAACTATCTTTAGTAAAACATAAATCATGGATTAAAGCAAGTAAACTGTTAAAGAAATGTCAATATTTGTGTATATTTTCAGATACACAAATTTTATTGTGCAACATAATATATTATTAAATTACTTTAAGCTTTATGAGAGGCTATTTATGCAAGATTATAGTTTTAACGAATATTTTGACAAATTTGCCGTCGCCATGGCCTATGTCCCATGGCAACATCTTTGCACCATCTACGAAAATCTCGAGGAAGCCTTTAAAATCGGTACCATCTTTCCCGAATTAGACAAACCTTTTACCGGAAGGAGGGGGAACACATGCGACAGATGCTTATGAACGAGCAAACCCGTATGCTGAAGGATATCGGAATCATTAGTTTTACCTTGGTAGAACTGACCTTATACCTTGATACTCATCCGTATGATAAACAAGCCATGGAATATTTCAATCACTATTCTCTCATTGAGAAACAATTGAAACAAGACTTTGCCACAAAATTTTACCCGTTAAATGCCACCTGCTCACAGGACACAAAGGAATGGTCCTGGGCTTTGGCACCTATGCCCTGGGAAGGAGGTTGTTAAACTATGTGGAATTATGAAAGACGCTTACAGTTCCCTGTAAATATCAAAGAACCCAATGCAAAACTGGCACAAGTTATCATCAGCCAATTCGGTGGACCGGACGGCGAATTAGCAGCCAGTCAACGCTATCTGTCACAGCGATATTCTACTCCTTACCGTGAAGTTGCCGGCTTGCTCACTGATATTGGTACCGAAGAACTGGCGCATATGGAAATGATCTGTGCCATTGTACACCAACTCACCAAAAATCTTTCCATGGAAGAAATCCAGGCCAGTGGTTTTGATAAATATTATGTGGACCACACCGTAGGTATATGGCCCCAAGCTGCCGGAGGAGTTCCTTTTAATGCATGTGTATTCCAGTCCAAAGGTGACATCATCACAGACCTTTTCGAAAATATGGCAGCAGAGCAAAAAGCCCGTACCACCTACGACAACATCCTCCGCCTTGTGAAAGAACCCGATATATGCGAACCCATCAAATTCCTCCGCGAAAGAGAAATCGTGCATTTCCAGCGTTTCGGGGAAGCACTTCGCATCACACAGGATAAATTAAACTCTAAAAACTTTTATGCTTTCAACCCCGGATTCGATACCACTGATAATTGTAAATAATTATATGTTTCAAAAGCCGCCCGTTTCCTCTGAAACAGACGGCTTTATTTATTAACCTTTTACCCGTTGTGTCATCTTCCACATCATATTTCCCATATATAACGGATGCCGATAACACAATTTCATTTGTAAGCTTTGGCTTATGGAATGGCAAATTATAAACTTCTTCGAAAAAATATTATCTGCCAACCCTTTTCCAACAGCCTTTGCCGATGCCATAAATTCTTTTGGAACAGGAAGTCCCGATGCCGAAGCCGTATCGGTAAGAGGCGGATGCATAATGTGAAAACTGATTCCATAATCCTGATTTTCTATTGCCAAACATTTTGCAAGGGATTCAATTGCACCTTTCGAAGATGCATAAGGGGAAATATTCCCAAACCCGGTTACCCCTACTCCGGAACCGGTGAAAATGATTCTGCCGCATTTTTCTTCCCGCATATAAGGAAGCACTAATTTAGATAGTCTTAAGGCTCCAAAATAATTGATATCCATTACCTTTTTATAAACTTCATAATCTGTGTTTTGTTCATTTTCAAAGGTACACAGACAGGCATTATGAATTGCAATATCAATTTTACCAAATCTGCTTAAGGAAGCATTAATACCTTCACGCAAAGAGTTCTCTTCCGCCGCATCCGCTTTCATAATCAATAATCTTTCATGGTATTGTTCTTTTAAGACACTTATATTTTCCTCACAAATATCCAAAACAGACACATTATGTCCCTTTTCAAGTAAACGTTCTACCATATAATACCCAATCCCTTGGTTTGCACCGACAATCAATATATTTGCCATACTGTTTTCCTCCTAAAACATCCTTTCAATAAATAAACCTGTATCCTTAACAAATGCTTTCTTTTTCTCTTCCGTCAACTCTCCACACAATAAATATTTATAGGTAAGCGTCGTCATACCCGCAAAAAAAACGTCTCCGTATTGCTCCGCCTGTTCCTGCGTTAAAATCCCATATCGGGCCAACATCATGAATGACTCAGCCTGAATTTTTCTTGGCAATTCAAAGAGATAATACTCATATAATTTACTCATTTTCTCACTTTCGAATTGTTCAAGCATCATAAAACGCATCATTTGATTGCAAAATGGATCAAATAAATACTTTTCAAAATAATATCCGTTCATCCATTCCCAGGAAAGAGAACCTGAGCCCTCACATTCTGACAATGCTTTCTTTAGCATGTCAACAAGTTCATTTATATGTCTTTCATACTTATCAATAAGTGAATCTAATATATCCTGTTTGTTTTTAAAATGATAATATATAGAACTTTCTTTTATCTTTACAGACTTTGCAATCGTTCTTATGGATACAGCATAATAACCTGACTTTGCAAACAAATCTAATGCATTTTCGAGAATAAAATCTTTCGTTTTCATATCCGCCTCTCTGTCTAACAAGTGTTAGGTTTATTTTATCTAACACTTGTTAGGTTGTCAAGGAATAATATAAATTTAATTGTGCATATCTCAAATATATTTTAATAAAATATATTAAACCGCTCTCTTGGAGACCTCATGCAAGAATTAATCATTTCATTTATGAACCGTTTCGGATACATCGGAATCTTACTTCTCATCACCTTGGAAAATATATTTCCGCCAATCCCTTCTGAAGTCATTTTAACACTCGGAGGGTTTATGACCACCTATACCTCCATGAATGTTCCGGGTGTCATTTTATTTTCTACTTTCGGTTCCCTACTGGGAGCAATCATTCTTTACTATGCGGGAAAAATATTAAATCAGGAACGATTAATCTCTCTTTCCATGGGACCATTGGGAAGAATTTTACATTTTAAAACAACCGACATCTGCCGTTCTATTTCCCGTTTCCGGGAGAAGGGAAATGCTTCTGTTTTTTATTGTCGCTTTATACCTATTTTACGCAGTTTAATATCCATTCCGGCCGGTATATGTGAAATGCCACAAGGACGTTTTATTATTTACACTACACTGGGAAGTCTGATCTGGAATACCATACTTGTTTCGTTAGGAAATATATTAGGTGACAACTGGGAAATGATAAGCAATATATTTCACAAATATTCCACACTAACCAAAATCATTTTACTTCTACTTTTGGTTTTACTTGTTATGAAACATTTTCGTAAAAAATAAAAAGAGTTGGCATTTTTGCCAACTCTCTCTTTTATAATCTTTCTTATCTTTTTTCACCCATGAAAAACAAAGCAATGGTTCCGGGGCCGGAATGAGCTCCGATTGTAGGACCGATATTATTAATCATGAAGTTCTCAAATCCAAATCTGGATTTAACCTCATCTCTTACAAATTCTGCATCTTCAAGCGCATCACCATGACTAATCATAATCATATCGTTCTGCTCTTTGAAGTTACCCATCTTTTCTTCCATCAAATCCACAAGACCAATCAAAGATTTCTTTCTGCCACGGGTTTTGCTTAGTGCTATCAGATGTCCTTCATCATCTACGTGCAGAAGAGGTTTTATTGCAGCAATCGTTCCAATGATTGCCGTCGCCTTATTCACACGTCCGCCGCGGTATAGATGATTTAAATCGTCTACAGTGAACACATGAATAAAATTAAGCACATATTCTTCTAACCAGTCTGCAACTTCATCCATGGTCTTACCTTCTTCTTTCAAGCCGACTGCCTTATAAACAAATAAACCTTCTCCCATGGAAGCACAAAGAGAATCCACTACTCTGATTCTTACATCCGGATTTTTCTCCATAAGTTCTTCCGCTGCAATGCGGGCACTTCCGCATGTACCGCTGAGACCGGACGAAAAAGCAAGATACAATATCTCATTTGTCTCTTTCAGACATTCTAAAAAGCGGGTCTTAAACTCTTCCGGATTAACCTGGGACGTACTTGGCATATTTCCATCTCTCATCATGGAATAAAACTCTTTCCAATCCAGGTCCTTTCCTGTTCCACCATAAGTCTCACCACAAATTGTATAACATAAATCCACACACAGAACACCATGCTTCTCTAAATACTCTTTCGGCAAATCACATGTACTATCTGTAACAATTTTGAAACTCATATACTATACCTCCAAATGTACTCTGAATAACATTATAAAGGCATATTGTTTGAATTTCAAATGATTTTGACAAAATAGGAAATATTTCTCATGTTTTTTAATACTACTTCTTGGCGTTTTGCATACGAGTTCTGAACATTCTATGAAAAAGTTGCTTTCCATTAAAGGGAAACAATGGATAAAGGTAACTTTTTCCTGCCATGGTTTTGTTAAACACCAGAGAGCTTATCAAAATTAGTACCCCACCTATATAACCTGTCAGTCCAAATATCGCAGTCAAAATCAAAGTTATAATTCTCATAAATTTCAATGCATATCCCATCTCATAATTTGACTGTGTATAATTTGCAATAGCTACGAACGCCATATAGAGCATCACTTCCGAATTGAACCATCCGCTGTTTACCGAAAACTCCCCCAGCACCAAGGCTGCCATAACACTTAAGGGAGTACTAAGCATACTTGGAGTATTCACTGCTGCAAGCCTTAAACCATCTATTGCCAATTCCAATATCAGAAATTGCCATATAAGCGGTATGTTTTCCTGTTCTTTTAAAACGATAAACTGAAAACTTTCCGGTATCCAATCGCGATTAGACATTAAGAGCAAAAAAGTTGGTGTCAAAAAATAGGTAACCAACATAATGAGAAAACGGGACAACCTGATATAAGTACCGGTAATAGGCGGAAAATAATAATCATCCGCTTCCTCTACTGCATCAAATGCCGATGTTGGAATAACCATCGCCAGAGGTGAATTGTCTACCAATACAACAATATTCCCTTCTAAAACATGTGCAGATGCTGTGTCCGGGCGCTCTGTATACTTAAATTTCGGGAATGGATTATACCACTTTCTTTGATACAGACATTCTGCCAAACTCTCCTGATTCATATTCAGAGCATCTACACGGATATTTTTAATTCTTTCCTTTACCATGCAGAGCAACTTATGGTCTACCCTTCCTTCCATATAGCACACCACTATATCCGTTCTCGAACTATTCCCTGCACACATCATTTCCATGCGCAGATCCGTACTTCTTATTCGTCTTCTGATTAGGGCTGTATTGAAAACCACAGTTTCCACAAAACCATCCTTGGAGCCTCTCTGGGCCTTTTCTTTTTCCGGTTCAGAGACACTTCTTGCCGGATAGGTTCTGGAATCAATTAATATAGCTCTGTCATATCCGTCAATGATTAATATAAAAACACCGGACATATACGCATACAAAATATCGTTCCACTTATCTGCCAGGTCAACCTCCCCATAGGGAACACCCTGTTTTGCCATTTCATAGGAATTTGCCGGAAATTCTTCCTCAGTCATGGACATAAAATGTTGCAGTAATTTCTGCATCACCTCATCTTTGCAAAACCCATCCACAAAATAGATGCAGGCTTCCCTCCCCCCAATGTGTATCACACGATATATCACATCAAAGTTTTTTTCCACTGCAAGTCTATTATTCAAATAAGCCATTGTATCGCGGAGTTTTGATGTCATCTTATCCCCGTATTCCACTTCTACCTCTTCTCTATATCTCTCCATAAAATAAAAACTCCTTTTCAGGTATTTACAAATATTTCTACTTGTAGTTTCTCTGAAAAGGAGTAATTTATACTTATTTATTTGTAGTACTGCCAAATCCACCGTTGCGGATACCATCTGCCGCGTCATCAACGGTTATACCGTACTGCAGGAAGATTCCCTGCATAAATCCGGAGCCTGCGGATACTTCCAACACTTTTCCCTCGTTGGAATCGTTAGTGATTTTTGCGAAAATATGTCCTTCATTATCGGAGTAATAATAATCGCTGTCAATAATACCTACCGTATTATTTAATTGCAAACGGAACTTAAAGCCAAGACCACTTCTGGGGAACAACTGAAGCACCCAGTCCTCATCCATTTTCACACGAATGCCGGTAGGAATCTTGATTGTTGTTCCGGGAGGCAGTGAGAACGCAAAGGGAGCATAAAAATCATAGCCTGCACTGCCCTTGGTAGCTCTTTTGGGTAATTCCAAGGATTCATAAATATCCTTGATATCCGCCTCTGTATATTGGGGAAAATCATCTTTCATTGCCTGCATGAAATTTTCAGGACTTACTTTAAAAAACTGTGCTACTTTCTGCATAATCTGTTCTCCAACTCACTTATTTCCCATAATCACGAACGTGTAGTACCGGTACAGTGGGATCTGTATTTTCAGGTCGCAGGGTTGCCTTTACATCAATAACTCTCTGGTTTTTGCTTCCCTTCCACAAAAGCTTGGTATCCAGTTCATCTATGCGGAATTCACCATCTACCACAACATCTACATATTGCATAAGGGGATAGTATAATATATTTTCCCAACTGTCTCCTGTATAAAGCCAAATGGTCTTATCCGGATATTTTGCTTTAATCTCAGCCATAAAATTTCTGACATCCAAACGGTTTGCCGGATGAAGCGGGTCACCACCGGAAAAGGTGATGCCGGAAATATAACTTTGGTCTAATTGCTCAAATATTTCCTGCTTTGCAGCTTCATCAAAAGGAAGTCCACCGTCAGGATCCCAAGTAACGGGATTCTGACATCCTTTGCAGCAATGAGTACATCCGGCCACCCAAAGCACTACACGAAGGCCATCTCCGTTCAACATATCATCTTTTGTGATATTATGATATCTCATTACTACATGCTCTTCCTTTCTGCAATTTCTGCCATTTTCGCCTCATTCAAGCGTGTGTCACCATGCACACGGGAATAAGACAGATAGCCATTCATTCTGTCTATTTTCGTCAGATTACGGCTTCCGCACTTAGGGCACTCATCCATTTCAAGCTCCTGGTGACCACAATCGTCACAGTAAGCCAAGGACAGATTCACTCCCTCATAAAAGCCCATATCCATTGCTCTGTGAATCAGGGTTTTTACAGCTTCCAGATTATAATCTACGGGATATTTTACATACTGGATTTTACCGCCATTGGACAAATCCCAGAAACGGTCTTCCAAATTTTGTTTCTGAATAGGTGTAATATCCTCAGACACATGACAATGGAAAGAGTTTGAAACGTATTCCCTGTCGGAAACGCCCTCAATAATACCATATTTATTACGGAACTGTTTCACCTGAAGTCCACAAAGATTTTCTGCCGGTGTTCCGTAAATCGCATACAAATTGCCATCCTCTTCTTTAAACTCAGCCACCTTTTGGTTGATGTGCTCCATAACTTCTACTGCAAACTGTCCGTCTTCCACCAGAGATTTACCGTTATAGAGCTCCTGAAGCTCATTAAGCGCCGTAATGCCAAAGCTTGCTGTTGCCGCTTTCAGAAGTGGTTTAATCTTATCTGTCAATTTCAAATTACCGCCAAGGAAACCACCTTCGCAATACGCAAGCGGGTTTGTTGACGCACGCATTTCACCCAAGTATGCATAGGTACGGATATGCAACTGACGGATTAAATTCAAATAGTAATCCAATACTTCATAGAAATCTTTACTTTCCTGTCTTGCTTTTGCCAAAATCATAGGAAGATGGAGGGAAACTGCACCAATGTTAAAACGGCCTACAAATACAGGCACATCTTTATCATCTGCAGGATGCATACCACCTCTCTCATACCAAGGTGACAGGAATGCTCTGCAACCCATAGGGGAAATAATCTTTCCGTACTGCTTGTACATACTTGCCACATAACCTTTTCCTGTAAGTGACAACCAATCAGGATACATAGTCTTTGCAGAACATTTTACACCTGCTTCAAATACATCCTCTAAAGGCTTGCCCGGTCCATGGAGGTTTTCATCATATAAAAATACAATCTTAGGGAACAGAACAGGTTTTTTGCATTCCTTTTTACCTTGGCCTCTTCTTCTCACATTCAGCATGGAAATGGTAGCCAGTTTTGCAAATTTTCCGGTACCGGTACCTGCTGTTACAGTAATGAAAGGATAGTCACCACGGCTACTTGCAACTGTATTGAACTTATACTCCCAACCCTGGAAGCCCTGTTCAAATTCTCTTACAACATCACCATACGCTTCTGCTTCCGCAGTATCTTTATCGATACCCATACGGAGATATTTCTCTACATTTCTCTTATAGGATTTCTCCGCATAAGGCTCTAAAATCAAATCTACACTAGGCACGGTAAATCCACCATACTGTTGACTTGCCGCACTCAAAACGATATCTCCGATAACGTCAAAAGCTACATCCAGGCTCTTGGGCTCATTATACCAAATGTTACCCATCTCAAATCCGCCCGTAAGCACGTTCTGTACATCAAACAGACAACAGTTCATGGTGTCCCGGCGGGCAGACATATCGTGTACATAAATATACCCGTCTCGGCATGCCTGGATTTCTTCTGTTGTCATAAAGAATTTCTGATACAATTCCTTATTCAACTGATTGAAAATAAGGCTTCTCTTTGTAGAAACCAATGCAGAGTCTGTATTTGCATTTTCTTTATCACCAATGTACATAATGGACTGGCTCTTTTTATAAACATCATCCAGCATACGTACAAAATCCTGCTTATAGTTACGGTAATCCCTATAGCTCTTTGCCACAATCGGTTTTACCTGTTCCAAAGCACTCTCTACAATGTTATGCATAATAGGAATCGGAATCTCATCCTGATCCAATTCATCAACTTTATCTACAACATATTGGCAAATACTGCGTTTTTCATCTTCCGTAAATTTGGTCAATGCTCTGTATGCACTCTTACCAACCGCATTCACTACTTTTTGAACATTAAACTTTTCTTTGCTGCCATCTTTTTTGATGACTTTAACATTACGTTTCGTGCAGTACTCAGTGCCATAATCCACTGTATCAACTGTATTTTCCATGTTGTTACCCATTTTATTCCCTCCTATATCCTCTTATATGTAAACACCAAATATTGTGTTTTGTTTGCTTTTCAAAACCAACATATAGTGGCATTTATCAGTATAAGTATTATCGGACAAAAAGTCAATGTACACCACCCGTAATATTGAACAAAAATATCTTTCGTTTTTCTTAAGAATTGCCAGTTGACAGTTTATCTCTGCCTTTTTTGCAGTTTCTGCAAACTCCTTTTTAATCGCATTTTGCATGCTGCTTCCGTCATATTTAATTTTTCTGCTATTAATTTGATACTGTCCCTATTGTCATAACGCAGTCTGACAATCAAGTAATCATTATATCTTAAGGTTCTTCTTACATAATCCCACACTTCTATTGTTTCGAAGGAACTATCTTCAAATACCGGTTCATGATATACGTTTTCCTGTTCTGCGTTTCTTTCCCTTTTTCTCTGTTCTGTCCTGTATTTCAAGTATTTGTACTTTGCCACATTCATAACATACCCTTCCGGATTGTTAGAATCTTTTACCCTATCCAGATGCGTTAATATTTCATAATAAGTTTCTTGCATGACATCTTCTATATCCTGGTAACCGTCACATCTGCTCCGTAAAAATCTCCGTACATCATAACAGGTTTTGTAATATATTTTTTCAAAGAAATTTATATCTTCCGTATTCCTTAACATACAAACTCCAAACGAATTTATTTGTTATATCATACCAAGTCTGTCTCTGATTTCGAAGTGCACAAAACGCACCTTTTTCAGGTGCGTTTTGCTCTGTTTTTCTTTATTTTTTTCATAATATTAATTGCTAGTATACACATTAATATGCCAAATATTCCACCGCAAATATCTAAAAACACATCGGAAACACTTCCCCATCTTCCGGGAACAAACAGTTGATGTATTTCATCCGCAGCAGCGGATACTGCCACCCATATAACGGTAAAAATATAAATGACTTTTCTTTTTTCCAAATGGCACCGTAAAATGCTATATTGTAAAAAACCCATTAAGGCATATTCCGAAAAATGTGCAAACTTTCGGATAGGGTGCTCAAAATATGTTGCCAATTGAAACAACATCTGCTTATCCCAGCCGCGTTTCATCAAATCATTCCAGAAATTCACCCCCATATGGGATACCTTAAGACTGATTCCACCTGAAGTTTCGGCATCCTGGGCTGAAAAGCAGAAAATAATGCAATACAGTGTCAGAAGGAGTCCTCCCGCCAACACTGTATATATCATTTTTCCGGTTTTACTCATTCCAAATGCTCTTCCACGGTCTGATATACTTCAATTCTTGCAGAATCCATTTCCGGCATACCCACAAACATCGCACCATAACTGAATCCATCTGCAACCTTCTCAATACGGACAATTTCCATAAATGCATGAAGTACTTCTTTCGTCCAGATAGTCAGATATCCTTCATATACTGCACCAATGGTCAGAACGGCTTTACAATTAAATCCCACACCATTTTTTGACACATCAACAATGTCAATTGCCACTTCATCTGTTGCCTGCTGATCCAAACGTTTTAAAACCAAAGTGGATTGTAATTCTGTACGTTTTGTTCTTCTTCTCTCTTCCATAACCCTCATCCTTTCATACATTTTAATCTTTTTTATGCTTTAAGAAATAAACATTGCATCACCAAAGGAGAAAAAACGATACCTTTCTTTTACTGCTTCCTCATAAGCAGCAAGCACGTTTTCTCTTCCTGCAAGGGCAGACACCAACATAACCAATGTAGACTCCGGCAAATGAAAATTGGTGATTAATGCATCCAGAACTTTAAACTCATACCCCGGATATATAAATATCTCTGTATTATCGCAGCACTCCTGCAATCTGCCATTTTCATCTGCAGCACTTTCTATCGTTCTGCAACTGGTAGTCCCCACACAGATAACACGCTTACCATTGTCCTTTGCACGGTTAATCTTCTCTGCGGCCTCAGCGCTCACCTGATAATACTCGGAATGCATATGATGTTCCAAAATATTATCCACCTTTACCGGCCGGAAAGTTCCAAGACCCACATGAAGCGTCACATAGGCAATATCCACACCCTTTTCTTCAATGGCTTTCAGAAGCTGTGGTGTAAAGTGAAGGCCTGCTGTAGGAGCTGCCGCACTGCCTTCATATTTTGCATAAACCGTCTGATAACGGTTTTTATCCTGAAGCTTATGGGTAATATATGGCGGCAGGGGCATTTCGCCAAGTCTGTCCAGCACTTCCTCCCATATTCCTTCGTATTCGAAACGGATTAAACGGTTTCCTTCCTCCATGGTATCAATAACCTCTGCATTCAGAAGTCCATCTCCAAAGGTAAGGCGCGCTCCCGGTCTGCACTTCTTTCCTGGTTTAACCAATGTTTCCCATAAGTCCCCTTCGTGACGCTTTAAGAGCAAAACCTCCACACCCGCTCCGGTATCAGCTTTTTGTCCAAGGAGTCTTGCCGGAATCACCTTTGTGTTGTTGAGTACCAGACAATCTCCCGGATTTAAATAGTCTATAATCTCTCTGAATATATGATGCTCCACCGCACCGCTCTCTTTGCTCAAAGTAAGCAGGCGGGAAGATGACCGGTCCTCCAGAGGATCCTGGGCAATCAGTTCCTCCGGAAGATCAAAATAAAAATCTGATGTTTTTAATTCCATTACAGACAAGCCCCTTCAACGAATGCTTTATAACCTCTGTATGTCTCGTAAATATCCGCCTTATTGGTTGCTTCCCAGGGTGCGTGCATGTTCAGCACTGCGACACCGCTATCAATTACATTCATACCATAAAGAGCAAGAATATAAGCAATAGTTCCGCCACCGCCAACATCTACTTTACCAAGTTCTGCAGTCTGGAAATTAATTCCTTTCTCTGCAAAAATACCACGGATGTGTGCCATATATTCTGCATTAGCATCATTGGAACCGGATTTACCTCTTGCACCCGTAAATTTGTTAAATACCATACCTCCGCCGAGAATGGCTGCATTCTTCTTTTCAAAACAGGAAGCATAGGAAGGGTCAAAACCTGCGCTTACATCAGAGGAAAGCATACAGGAATTCGCCAGGCATCTTCTCACATTAAGTTCACTGTATTCACCAAGGAGATTCATCAGCTCAGCCACTGAATTCTCAAAAAATTTAGACTGCATACCGGTTGCACCTACAGAACCGATTTCCTCTTTATCTACCAAAATACAGCACATAGTACGATCTGTTTTCTTTGTATCGAGCATTGCTTTCAGAGATGTAAACGCACATACTCTGTCATCCTGTCCATAGCCCAAAACCATACTTCTGTCAAAGCCGGCCTCTCTTGCTTTACCTGCAGGGACTACCTCAAGTTCTGCGGAAAGGAAGTCATCCTCTTCAATGTCATAAGTTTCTTTCAGAATATTCAGAACGCCTGTCTTAACCGCATCCTTTACCTTTTCTTTTTTACCTTCCCCATCTTCTTTGATGATAATGGGTTTGTTACCAACAATCAGGTCAAGCGCCTCGCCCTCGATAACCTTTGCGGCCTTTTTCTCAAGCTGCTCACCTGCAAGATGAATCAACAAATCAGAGATAAAGAATACAGGATCATCTTCTGCTTCACCCACATTAACTTCTACAGTTGTTCCGTCTTTCTTTACTACAACACCATGAAGCGCAAGAGGAAGTGCTACCCACTGATATTTCTTAACACCACCATAATAATGTGTATCAAGGTAAGCAAATCCTGTATCCTCATATAAAGGATTCTGCTTTACATCCAATCTGGGAGAATCAATATGCGCCCCTAAAATATTCATTCCATCTACCATTTTCTTAGAACCAATCTGGTACATGGCAATGGATTTGTTCATCCATACAGAATATACTTTATCACCCTTTTTCAGTTTTTTACCTTCTGCAATGGCTTTGTTCAGTTCTACATATCCGGCTTTCTCAATGGTATTTACGATTGTGTCAATGCACTCTCTTTCTGTCTTACCATTATCCAGAAACTCCATATATTCTTTGCAAAGTTTTTCTAATTCCTTTAACTGTTTTTCATCATAAGTTTCCCATGTGTTCTTTCTTTCCATTACCTTTTCTCTCTTTCTGTTTCTCATAAAATCAATAAAATAAGGTATGATACCCAATATGAATATCATACCCCATTTTCCCGTGTTTTTCAACACATTATTACTGTCTAAGACGCGTCTCAAGACACCTTTTAACTTCTCAGTTCTGCACCGAATTTCTTGTTCATTTCCTTTAAGATTTTCTTTACAAATCCATCTACGGACTCTGCACCAAAAGCCTCATCCTTGGGTGTGAAAAGTACTGTAAATGCCATACTCTTCTTATCTTCACCGATCTGTGCTCCTTCATAAATATCAAACAACTTAATGCTTGTGATGTATTTACATGCCGCTTTCATGGTTTCCTCGATTTCGCCACAGGTGATGTTCTTGTCTACCACGATAGCAAGGTCGCGCTGTTCCTCAGCGAACTTAGGCAGAGGCTTGAACATTGCTTTTTTACCGTACCACCGGGATAATACTTCCAAATCAATCTCCATAATATACATAGGAGTACGAAGGTCACACTCGTCAGCAATATCATATGCCAGTTTACCAAAGTATCCGATTTCTTCTCCATTGCAGCTGATGCTTGCTGTCTGGAAAGGATGCAGGAAAGTATTTGTAGTATTTGCATAAGTGAATTCCACATGAAGAACCTCTGCAACCTTTTCTGCAATACCTTTCATTGTGAAGAAGGATTCTTTTGCACCAAACAGTGCAACGCAGAGTGTTTGACGCTCGTCAGGATACTCAACCAAAGGAAGCTCCTTCGGAATAAATTTCTTAGCAATCTCGAACAATCTTCCTTCCAGATTTCCCTTCTTCTGATTACGTACTACTGCATTAATCATAGATGCTGCAAGTGTCGTTCTCATCAGAGACAATTCTTCACTGATAGGATTCATGATGCGGATTGCGTGACGTTCAGGCGCATCCTCCGGCAATCTGAGTAAATCCAAATCGGAAGGTGAGAAGAAGGAATAATGGATACACTCATGTGCACCAACACTGCAAAGAGCCTTCTTCAAACGCATCTCTGTCTTCTGCTGTACGTTTTCTCCACCCATAGTAACCTGTGCTGTGGGCATGAAGCTGGGAACAATATGCTCGTATCCATACATTCTGATTACTTCTTCTGCTACATCCTGATAGGTTTCCATATCTTCACGGTAAGCAGGTATCTGAATGGTCAGATTGTCTCCGTCAATTGTAGGCTCAAAGCAAAGATTCTTCATAATACGGACAATATCCTCATTGGGAACGGTAATACCAAGTACCGCATTTACCTTTGCAATACTTACGGTCAAAGCCTTAGGCTCTACACTGTTTCCGGTATTTACATCCACGTGGAGCTTCGAAACTTTACCGCAACCAAGCTCTTCCATCAAATGAAGGGCTCTCTTCATAGCCATTACGGTAGCATATTCGTCAACACCTTTTGCATAGCGGGCACTGGAGTCAGAACTCTTACCAACCGCTCTGGAAGTTCTGCGGATGTTATCACGTGCAAACTTAGCAGATTCAAATAAAACTGTGCTTGTTGTCTCTCTGATTTCAGAGTTAAGTCCACCCATTACACCTGCAAGTGCAACGGGTTTTACACCGTCACAGATAAGCATATTTTCTGTTGTAAGTGTAAGTTCTGTCTCATCCAGAGTAACGATTTTTTCGCCCTCTTTCGCACGACGTACATTGATTGCATTTCCTTCCAAAGTAGTGTAATCAAATGCGTGCATGGGCTGTCCAAGTTCTTTTAAAATATAGTTTGTGATATCAACCACATTGGAAATTGCACCGATTCCGACAAGGGCAAGTCTGCGTTTCATCCAAGCGGGAGATTCTGCAATTTTCACATCTGTAACATAATGTGCGCTATATCTGGGGCAAAGTTCGGGACAATCTACTGTCACCTTGAAACCATCCAATGTCACATCACTTTCGGTATAACTTAAATCAGGCGCCTTGAACTCTTTTTCAAGAACAGCAGCGATTTCTCTGGATATACCTACGATGCTCTGGCAGTCAGGACGGTTTGCTGTAATTGCAATGTCAAAAATCCAGTCATCAAGACCCAAAATAGGTTTTACATCTGCACCCACAGGAGCATCTGCAGGTAATACAAGAAGTCCGTTATATCCTGCACCGGGATACATATCCTCACTTACACCAAGTTCCACGCCGGAACAAAGCATACCAAAGGACTCATAACCTCTGAGTTTACCCTTGCCGATTGTCATAACGCCTTCTACTGTCTTATGATCTTTTGCTGTTGCATAAACAGTTGCTCCAACAAGTGCTGTAGGGAATTTACCCCCTGCAACTACATTATCTGCGCCACAGCAAATCTGGAACTGTCCGTGCTCGCCACAATCCACTTTGCAAACATGCAAATGTGTATCAGGAATCGCTTCACATTCCAGCACGAGACCTACAACAACCTTGCTGATATCTTTTCCCACTTCATATAATTCTTCTACCTCAAATCCACAGGAGAAAAGTTTTTCTTCCAGCTCCTGAGGAGTAATATCGATATCTACATAATCTTTTAACCAACTTAATGGTGCTAACATATCTTTTTACCAAACCTTTCTTTTCGTTTCTGCTTATTTATCGTTCAACTGACCTAAGACTTTGATGTCGGATTCAAACAACATTTTGATGTTGTTAATGCCGTATTTGAGCATTGCAATACGCTCGATACCAATACCAAATGCAAGACCGCTATATTCATTAGAATCAATATTACAATTTTCAAGTACTTTGTTGTTTACGATACCGGCACCTAAAATCTCTATCCAGCCTGTTCCCTTACAAAGTTTACAGCCTTTGCCACCGCACTCAAAACAACTGCAGTCTACTTCAACGGAAGGTTCTGTGAAAGGGAAATAAGAAGGTCGAAGTCTTGTCTTTGTTCCTTCACCGAAGATTTTACTTACAAAAACATCCAGCATACCCTGTAAATCGCACAGTGTAATTCCTTTATCTACAACAAGGCCTTCCATCTGTGAGAACATAGGTGAATGAGTAGCATCGTCATCGGAACGGAATACCTTACCGGGAGATAAAATCTTAATAGGCGGTTTGGAATTCTCCATAACATGAATCTGACCTGCAGACGTTTGTGTTCTCAGCAAAAATTCAGGAGACAGATAGAAGGTATCCTGCATATCTCTTGCAGGGTGGTCCTGGGGAGTATTCAAGGCTGTGAAATTGTAATAATCGGTTTCAATTTCTGTACCCTCGAAAATTTCAAATCCCATTCCGGCAAAAATATCAATAATCTCGTTTCTAACAAGTGTAATAGGATGTAAATTTCCTTCTTCTGTTGTTACAGCAGGTAAAGAAATATCAATTTTTTCTGCTTCGTAGCGGGCCAGAAGTTCTTTTTCCTTCATCTTACCGTCAAGGCTTCCAAGATATTCCAATGCCCATTCTTTTAATTCATTTACACCTTTGCCATATGCTGCTCTTTCTTCAGGCGCAATGTTTTTCATCTCTTTCATTAAGAGACCAATTTTTCCGGTCTTTCCGTCAAGAAATTTCTTTTTGAACTCATATACTTCTTTGGAAGAATTCAGTTCCTCTGCTCCCGCAAGAATCTCTTGTTTAATTTGTTCTAAATTTGCGTTCATCTCTTTCTCCTTTATTTATAATCATTCGTTTTGTTTTAAGATTTTTCTGTTATCTTTTGATAGCAATAAAAAATCCCCTGCATATACATGCAAGGGACGAAATCTTCCGCGGTACCACCCTGATTCCTGCTTATAAAATATAAACAGACTCTCTTTACGACTAACGCGCGCTAACGGTTTGAACTATACTCCTACAACTTCATCTTTTGGTTGGTTCGGATTTCACTCAAACAGCTCCGGTGAGAAATTTAATCATCATCTGAACTTAAGGGGGCTTTCAGCCGGTGACTCCCTCTCTCTGAAAGAAAATGATAATCTGTTTGCTAACGCAAGCACCTTCATAGCCTTTGATATATTTTGTTTTTATTTATTTTAGTTGGTAGTTCCGATATTGTCAAGGCAAATTTTATATGTTATATGGGTAAAAAAACGGAAAAACCGTAGATGATAAACTCCACGGCCTTCCGCTATTTGAATCCCTTACACAATTATGAATAACAAGGCAGGACTGTTGTAACCGGACAATCTTACCCTGATTATTCCAGATTTAGTTTGTCTTAAGTTTCATTTCCTTGTAAATTTCTTTTTATTTTCTAGTTTTCAATTTCTCTTCTTTGGGTTTAAATTAATATGTAAATTTTACACCTCCGGTTACATTTTCTGCTTGTAAATCATATCCTCCGCAGTAGGCAAAATGAACTCCAATTACACGGTAGGTTGCCCCATATTCTGCATTGGTATATAACAGGCTTCCACCATAAACACATGTATCTCCACAGCTTCCGCCTGCACTGGTAGCTACAGTGGTCCAAAATATCCCCACTTGCTTTTGAATTCTAATATCTTTTATACCAACTTCTTCAGACATATGTGAGCAATTTGTATAAAAGGCTACTTCAAGCCCGGCACTACTGCACCCCATTGAAATACTACAACTGGTTAAACTCGGTGTTGAACGGACATTTGTGTTTCCATCAATAACAAACCATTCTACATTGGTATTATCATAATTAGGAAGTTCATAAATTCGTTTTACAGCGTAAACCGCTGGTGCTTCCGCTGCTGATGTTGTATTATGACACCCTAATACCAACATCAAAACCGCTAAAAAAGTTGCTAAAATTCTTTTTCTTTGCTTTTTCATTTTTCTTTTTCTCCTTTGTAATATTAGTTAGCAAATATAGTCCGCAGGCCCTCCTTTCATAGCCTTCTATCTATAAATGTTTTTACAAAGGAAAAATGTTACACATTATATAAATTATTTTACATTTTCAACAATTGTCTTAATCTCTTCTTTTTCAATATCACCACATACGTAATAGCTACACTGATTTTTCACAAAAAAACATACCTTTTTTCCCCCTTCCTCATACCACAACACATGTTTTTCACCAACATTCTCCTCAATATACTCATCACCGATAGTTTTTTTAAAAAATTGCCATCTTATTTCCTCATTATATTTTTCAACAATGATTTGAAACTTTTCTTCATTCTCATTAAAATATTTTCCTGTAAATGATTTTTTGTCCGGCCCTTGTAAAATCCAAACGCCACCTAAATCACACCCTTCCGGTAGCCAGTTTGGAATGAGCATATCCTCCATCCCTTCTAACCGCTTTATTTCATCCCACGATTTGTATATATTTTGTGTAATCTCCTCCATATCCACACTATCATCTTCTCCCGTTACCATAAAACTCCAGCCGTTTTCATTCTTAGACAAAAATTCAACAAATCCCATCTTTGCGGTAGCATAAGTACCGATGTTCATACCGCAAAACATAACCGCAACAATCAAAACGGCCATCGCCAGACGTCTTACTACTCTCATCCTACCCAATCTGCTAAACAGTGCCAATATACCACTCATTATAGGCAAAGTTTTCTCAAGCTCCTTCATATTATTTAAATCATTTTCCATCTCTACAATCAGGTCTTCTATGCTACTGATTGTCATTGTTTTTGCCACTGCTTCTTCCTCTGTCAGATATTTATCACAGAACTTTTTATAAGAGCTTGTAGGATCAAAATCGTCCTTTTCTTCTACCTGCAGGGAGTTCATCATATTTATAACCGCCTGCTCCTCCTCTTTACTCAAATGTCCTTCTTCTGATCCGCAATAATGGCTATATAATTTTTCACTTAATAAACCAAATAATAATTCATCATTGTTTTCTTTCTGATTTCCCATTGTTCCTCTCCTATAATCACAATTTAAACTCTTTTCCAAGCATTTTTCTCAGTTTCTTTTTAATTCTGAAGATCTGTGTTCTCAACGCACCTTCACTTATTCCTTCTGCCAGCGATATCTCTTTCCAGGTGTAACCGTGTATGTAATGTAGCCAGATAAGCTGACGCTCACTTTTACTAAGTACTGTCTCCAATGTCAACCAACATTCACAGTTTCCGAAACTCATATCATAGCCTTTCGGTTCCTGATTGTCTCCCAGCAATGCGTTTATACTGACATTCTGCATTTCCCTTTTTCTGATTGCATTCATCAGTTTATAACTGGCTGTTTTGTAAAGCCAACCTGTCACATTTTCATGTTTTATTAATGAGTTTTTTCTCAATAAGGCTTCAAAATATGTTTCTTGTAATACATCCTCAGACAAATGCCTGTCATTGCACACATGCATGATATACTTCATTAGTCTAACGGAAGTTGTTTCATACAAGTTGCGTATAAATTCGCCATCCCTCATTTGTAATCCTCCATTTTCACCTTCCCGGACTTTCGTCTCTACTTATATATCCCGTTTTAAAAACAAAAAGTAACATTAAATTTCAGAAAATAAAAAAGGGCAACCTTTTCGGTTTACCCTTTTCATCCTGCCAAATATACTTCATATTTATGAAATCAAAATATCATGATTAATTGTTTCATACAATAACTCTTTAAATTTTTCCGGCTCCTTTTCAATCGCAAGTGCCCACATGGTCTTTGTCACAGTAGCCTCTAAGGTCATATCGTAGGCTTCCGTCAGACTAAAATTCTCCTTCATTACCTTACCCACACGGTATACACCCATATCACTGCCTTCATGAGTCACCTGTGTTGCCATAACAATGATTTTTCCTGCCTCTGTCCATCTTTTTATTTCGGAATAAAAAGGTGTTTCTCCATAACCCGGCAGACCGCCTACACCATAAGATTCGATAATCACACCATCATAATGTTCAAAAACATAATTCAATATAGATGCATCCATTCCCGGAATCAGTTTCAGCAAAAAAATCCTGTCATTCATTTGGTCAAAAAATTGTACCTTGCCCTGAACTTTATCCTTGTCATCAATATAAAACACCACTCTGTCGTCAATAATCATTGCTATAGAAGGATAATTGATACTGGAAAAAGCATTATAACTCTTCGAGCGCTCTTTCTTTGCTCTCGTTCCGGCAATCACTTTTCCACCAAAAACAATATTTACCCCATGTGCCCTTTCATGAGATGCAAACCGCAAACTATCAGACAAATTTGTTCTTGCATCTGTCACCGGCAAATCTATAGGTTTTTGTGCACCTGTGATAACAATAGGCTTTTTGCTGTTTTGTATCATATAAGACAACGCAGCTGCCGTATATGCCATTGTATCCGTTCCATGACATATCACAAACCCATCATAACACTCATATTTATCCCTGATAGTATCGGTCAATTTAACCCATTGTTCTTTATATATATCCGTACTGTCCAGGCTAAAAGGTTGCATCACATCTACCCGGCAAAATTTCTCATATCCTTCCACATAAGATAAAAGATTCTCTGCCGGAATTTTCGGTGAAAGTCCTTCTTTTGTATATCCTGAAGCGATAGTTCCACCTGTCGCAATCAGCAATATTTTTTTCACTTTCTATTCTCCTTTTCTTTCCTTTTCCAGCATTGCTTCATAGGTTGTAATATCAACCGGCTTTGAATAATAATAACCCTGCACATAATAACTTCCTATCTCGCGAAGGAATTCCACCTGTTCTTTGGTTTCAACACCTTCCACAACCACTTTAAGCTGCATATTCTGTGCCAGATTAATCAGAGTATGCAGAATATAACGGCCCTTTTCTACATCCTCTCCGCCATCCAGGAATTTCAAATCCATTTTGATAATATCAAGCGGAACTTCTTTTAACATGTTCAAAGAAGAATAACCACTTCCGAAATCATCCATGGCAATCTTAAAGCCAAGTTCCCGAAGTTCTTTAATTCTCTTATATATAATATCCGGGTCTTCTGCACATATTGTTTCTGTAATCTCCAGTTCAATATCATCCGGAGATAACTCATATTTCCGGATAAGTTCCTGCAGTTTATCTTTAAGTTCTTTGCCATAAAAATGTGTACGGGAAACATTGATAGAAATGGGCAAACCAACATAACCCTGCTTCTTCAATTTAGCAACACACTTACAGGTTTCCTCCCATACATAATGGTCTAAGCGGACAATAAATCCATTTTTTTCAAAAATACCAATAAACAACGCCGGAGAAATCAGCCCCTTTTGTGGATGCAGCCAACGAACCAGAGCTTCTCCTCCAATAATTTTTTCACTATTTACATTATATTTAGGTTGTACATAAACACAGAATTGATGCTCTTCCAATGCTTTTTCCATATCATTTTCAATTTCACGTTCATGCACAATACGTTTTCTTTCGTCATCCGAATAGAATCGGATAAACTCAGATTTCTTACGGTCCCTGTCATGTGCCGCCATGCTGGCCCTATCACACATAATATTAACCGACAAATCCTTCTGTTGTTCTACTTCAAACACACCATATGTTACGGTAATATCCATTTCCTCCAAGAAGGTTTTATAACGCTTTTTGAAATCAATCTCTTCAAAATCCTTCTTACGAAGACACATATAAAAATGGTCTCCATTAAAACGGGCTGCAACAAAATCTCTTCCACTGCCTATTTCCGTAATCTCATCCGCTATATAACAAAGCAGTCTGTCTCCGGTTTCAACTCCGTATAAATCGTTAACAACCTTAAAGTTAGAAATGTCCATAAGAACGATATACATCTCTTCTTCTGTATCATCAATTCTTCTTCGTGCCTCTTCAAAGAAGTAAGCACGGTTATAGAGACCGGTTAACTCGTCCTGTTGGATTTTCTTACGCAGCATTTCATACTCTTTACGCTTATATTTCAAAGAAGTAATCTGACGAATCAATAGTGTATAAATTATTACAGATATAATAAGACAAACAAAACTAAAAATAATCCAGTTTCCATAACGATAAAGAAAATCCGTAAAACCCTGTTCATAAGGGTGCAAAATTAACTCCATAGAAACCAGGCTTTCTTTTTCTTTCTCAGAAGTAAAAGCCAGTGTTTTGTCCAAAATTTTAAAAAGGATCTGATTGTCTCCGTTACCAATCAAACACATCCCATTGCTATAGGACGCTCCCGGATATTCTACTAAATGATCAGCATATCTCGGCTTTTGAAGCAGATAAGTAACCACATATGAATCCTGAATTGCCACGTCTGCTTTGCCACTAATAACACTTTCCAAACATTCCGACGCACTGTTAAGGTAAAGAATTTGGCAATCAGGCACATCTCTTACAAGCAACTCTTCCAGATATTTCATCTCTTTAGTCACTGCAAATATATAATCATCGCGGTTTTCACCGACTATCTTATCCTTATGTTTCACATACGAAAGCGTAGTTTCCAAAAGTGGTGTTGTGGTCATTAAATCATCAGCTAAACCATTCTCAATCAACGAACGTTCTGAACGAAGCATTAAGTAATCTTCTTCCAACATATGACGCGTTTGCTCTTCCATGCTCATGGATGTTGCATCAATTTCAATATCAAACTGAAGACCACTTTTCTTTGCCAACATTTCCAAATAGGCAACAAACAATCCCCCAGCCTCTTCCGATTCCATATAACTGAGAGGTTTTGTACCCTGCATTAGTTTAACTCTTATCGGCTCTGCATTCGCAATGTATTCTGCCTCTTCCCGGGTAAACATGGGACTTATGGAAATAGCATCAACACCATAATATTTATCTATCAATTGTGCTTCTATTTCAGGCTCCATAATTTTCAGCCGCTGAAGAATTGTAGATAATTCATTCATAAATTCATCGTTGCCCTTAGCTGTAACACAATAGACCGGCTTCGTTCCGAAACGATCTACAATTTTTACATTATCATGTTTATGCAGACTTCCCACTGCAACTGCAACAACTTCCCCCCGTGCCAGTGCATCCAAAGCCATTTGTTCCGTATCATAGTAACATTCCTGCACAGAAAGACCCAGTTTTTCTATTATTGAACTAAACGCTTTTGAGTGAACACTTCCTTTCATAAGACCTATTTTCTGACCTGCAAGTGCATCATAGTCCTGGAAATAGATATCTGCATCTACCGTTGTATAGATAATCGTATATTCATAGCCGAATGCCACATTGGAATACAGAAACTTTTCGCCCCGGCTCTCCGTATACTGCATCATACAGAGCAAATCAATATCTCCGGATTCTGTTCGGCTGATACAATTTTCCAGCGTATCATACACAAACTCATATTCCCATCCGGTATACTCTGCAATTTTATCCAAATATTCCACTGCATAACCGAAAAAATGAGCATCCGTTTTTTCGTTAAAGCCTTCCTGTTCAATGAAGCCCACTCTGATAACTTCTTTTTCATTTGCTGTTACTTGCATTGCACGGAACACGTCAAAATATGAAACAAAAATCAGTATCGCCAATACAAATATTAGTAGTTTCCCTTTTTTTTCAAGAATTTTCATAGAAATGTTCCCTTATCTCTCCTCAAAAGAGTCTTTTGTAAAAATTTTTACACATTTATAGCATATTTTACAAAAATTATAACATATAATTTTAAAATTTGAAACCATTTTTTATTTTTGTTGTAGACATAATATAAATAGTATAAAATAACATTATCGTTTAAGATCAATCATTTGACTAAGGAGTTTTATTGTGACATATAAAAAATTTGTAACCCTGACAAATATAATTCTTATAATATTATCCGCCCTGGCGGTTATAAAATCCATATTTATAGGTTTCGACATAGACGAAGGTTATGCCGTTGCACAATCCTACCGACTTATTCTTGGCGACAAAATGTTCGCTGAAATGTGGGAGCCCCATCAAATGAGTGCTTTCGGTTCCTCTGTTTTTTTATTCCCCTATTTGTTCATCACAAATGGTGACACCACCGGATGCGTCCTTTATCTTAGGATTGTGGGTACTATTATTCACTTACTGATAGGATATGGTTTTTTCCGGTATTCCCGAAAAAAATTCAGTTTAAGTGTAAGTTTGCTTATCACACTGATACATCTGAATTTTCTTCCCAAATGGCTTACCTTACCTGAATTTGAAATCATGGTGTACTGGTCTACCTGTATCATCTTCCTTGCACTGTTAGCCTGGCTTGAAAAACCAGGGAAAAGATATCTGATTATTTCCGGTATCGCCCTTTTTGTCACGTTTCTGTGCTACCCTACAATGGTTTTACTTTATCCCGTATACCTGATAGCCCTATGGAAATTGTGTCAAAATACCCGGAAAGAAAAAATTCTCTCTCTCCTTTGGTTTACCCTGCCCGTTGCACTTATGGGAATTGCTTTTTTGTTATACCTGTTTTCCTATATGTCCCTACCGGAATTTATAGAAAACCTTTCCCTTGTCATGGCAGATGAGTCCCACTCAAACAGCCTTGCCTACCGTTTCTCCGGATATTTCAAGGAAATCCGTGATTTTATAATACAGTTGGCATTGCATCTTGCTTTGGCATTTCCGGTTACAGTTTGCTTATGGAAATTCACCTCTTTAAAAGACCATGTTAAGACCAATGGAAAATCCATATTACTGATTATTCAGTTATTAGTTACCATCGCCTTTTTCTGCGTGAATCACATATGGTGTTCCTTTTTAGGTGATGCTAACCAATTTTATCTCTATTTCAGATTTTTGCTTATCGCTATACTCGGAGTGATATTGGCCACTCTTTCCAAAGAAAAGAACCGGTCATACCTTTTTTTGGGTATCCTTCCCGGCTTTGTGGCAGTCATCGCTTCTGCACTGATTACAAATATGTCCTTTGAGATTGCCCTTGCCCGGATTTATATCGCGGTTATTGCCACCTGTTTTCTACTTGCAAACATGCTCAAAGAAAAATACAACGAAAACAAACTGATTCGTTATATTACTTTTAGCACCGCAGTTGTCTTTTTACTTGGCTTGCTGGTATGCAAACTACTGCTTGTACGGGTAACCGGATGCATCCCCATCTCCGTTAAAATGCACATGGATATGGTAAAAAGCGGTCCGGTAGCCGGAGTTCTGGTAAAGGATGACCTTGCTGACAAATTCAACCGGGACTTTACAGCCATAACGGCTTACACCGATAAAGAGGATTCTCTCTTATATTTTGGTTGTGAAAACATTTATTATCTTTCCACTTCCTCCGGAATTTCTACTCCTTCCGTACAGGGAACTGCCGTATTCAACCAACAGTACATGGAATATTTTGAAAGACATCCTGACAAAATTCCGAATGTAGTTGTAATAGATAAAAGTTTTTTCACCAACCCGTATTACAATTATCAGGAGCAAAATCAGATTGTGTTGGATTGGATTGATAAAGAATTTGAAAATGCCGAAGTGCTCGAAACAGACTACTTAAAGATACTCAGAAAATAAAATAGGCAGGGAATCTGATTGGATTCCCTGCCACTTCTTTTTATTTGGAAAACATTGCATTTTCACTATTGAAAATCTTAGTTAAACCAAAGGTTAATGCCGCTGCGTAAACAACGTTTATAATGATTGTCAAAATAATTTTTACAATATCTGCTTCAAAGGAGAAAATAGCATTCATACAAAGCACACTGTTTAAGATAGGAATAAAGAACATTCCGATCTTTTCGAGTTGCTCTGCTCCCATCATGGGTACCAAACTCACTACCATGGTTAAAATCATCAAAGGTGAGCAAATTGTAGAAGCTTCTTTAATACTCTTTGCGAAAGCAGAGATAATGGAAATCACTGACACAAGCAACAATACGGTGGACAGGATAACACCCAAAAGCAATACATAATCCTGTACGGTATAATAAGACGCATCCAAACCGGTTGTGGATCCCATCAATTTAGGAAGGGAAAGCATTGTTCCCACAAAACTTGACAAACCGGACAACAGGGAAATGCAACTTAAGCTGATGATTTTTCCCATTGCAAGGGAACTTCTTTTCATAGGAGTTACCAACAAGGTTGCGATGGTTCCTCTCTCTTTTTCACCTGAGATAGATTCCGGTGCAACAGAGATACAACCACTGAAAAGGAATGTCATTAAAAGCATAGGCAAAAGCATGGCAAACATCTGACCGGTCATATCTTTGTCGGAAGCCATATCATATTTTACTTCGCCTGCATTTACATCAAATTTATTGGTAAGAGCAGCTTCATAAGAAGCAAGCAGACTATGAATCATAGAATTTACACTACCGGATTCCGGATCTGCAGAGTTATAATAAACCTCTACATTAGGAGCTGCCACACCACTTGTCACATCATAAGCAGCCATAATCTCAGCGAAATTCTCCGGAAATACCAAAAGTACATCCGCCTCTTTTGCTGTCATCTGTTCCTGAATTCCTGCTACTTTATCCGCCTGTACATTAGTCCATTCAACCGGAAGCTGTCCAAACATAGTTTCCATCTCTTCCGGCATGTTTACCACATAACCGCTTGCCACAAAGTTTTCCTCTGCGGTAAACTGATTTGTCATAATATCTCCCATTAAGGTATATAACAAGTAAATCATAAGACCGGGCAACAAGATAGTTGTCATAACCATTCTCTTATCGCCAAAAAAACGTGCTAATTCTTTTTTAATAATTGTCATCATATTACTTTTCATCGCTAAAACCTACCTTTTCCTCATATATTTCAAAAAATCTGTCTTCCAAACTCTTACCCTGTCTGATTACCTCCAAAGTATCACATGCAACCATCTGTCCATTGATAACAATGCCTACTCTGTCACAGATCTTCTCAATCAGGCTGAAAATATGTGTGGAAACAATAATTGTCTTTCCTCTTTCTTTTAAATCCTGTAAGAAGTCTGTAACAACCTTTGCGGTAAGAACGTCAAGACCATTGGTAGGTTCATCGAAAATAATGATATCCGGGTCATGTACCAAAGATACCACAAGAGAAACCTTCTGCTTCATACCGGTGGAAAGATTTCCGACTTTTACTTCTGCAAATTTGTCAATGCCAAAGCGTTCAAAATAATCTGCTTTTCTCTCCTTTGCTTTTTCCGCAGGAACCCCATGTAAATCTGAGAAAAAGTCATATAAATAATTGGGAGTAAAGAACTCCTCTAATTTTAATTCACTTGTTAAAAATCCAATTTTCCCTCTCACAACTTCCGGTGTATCTACAACACTGGCACCATCTAATACCGCATCACCCTCATCCGGCTTAATCAGTGTTGCCAGCATACGTAAGGTTGTTGTTTTTCCGGCACCGTTGGGTCCCAACAAACCAAACACCTCACCTCTATATGCCTCAAATGACAAACCATTTACTGCAACTTTTACTTTTTCATTTGTTTTTTCGATTTTCTGTTGTTTTGCGGAAAGTTTGAATGTTTTTTTCAAATCCTTCACCACTAAAATCTGTTCCATAACACTAACCCTTTCTTTGTTTTATTTATACTTTTATAAAAATGATATTTTCATATCAATTTATATACTAACTTAATACATAATCGTTTGATAAACTTTATCTGGATGCAGCTGCAGCAGATGCTGCAGTTGTTGCGCAAATCGCCGCACAAAGTGCTGCCTGCTGTGCTGCAATCATTGCCAATGTACTTGTCATTGCTGCGATATTGGCTTCATCACTTTCGGAATAAGCACTACTTACCAACATGGCAGCATGCATTAATCTTATCTTTTTCTCTAAGCCAAACATTCCGGTATAAGGTTTCTGTTTAGCAAGACATTCATCTACAAATATCATATCCTGAACCAGAACATTCACCTCAACCGGCAAAATGGAAAGTGCGGCCAAAGTCGTCAATTCATAATACTTACCGTATTTTACACCTGCCATTTTTAATGCGTTATATAAATTCACCAGTTTTTGACTTTTGGCATCTGCATTTCCATCCGCAAGTGCTAAGACAAACGATACTGCCTGCACGTCATTACTTGCAGAAAATACCTGTTTCAAATTCTGGTAAATCTTCTCCGCCTCCATAACCAACATTCCATCATCCGGCTTGTCCGAAACAGCCATCATTACCGCTGATACACTATCTTCACTTGAGGTCAGAAAAGGATGCTGTTCTTTCATCACCTTATAAATATTCTTTGCTCTTGCGGCCACTCCTTTACTCTGCTCCGGAGTAACGGTTTCGGATAAAATAGCTGCCGCCAACACCAAATATTGAGTAGCGGAAAATTGCTCCTTCAATGCTTCATAACATTTTAGTGTGTTGGAAATTTTTGTTGCAGGATTCTCAGACAATGCCATCATCGTCACCATCGACATCTCTATATTTCCACGGAAGTTGGAAAATACTCCTGTCTGTGATTTCAATATATCCTTACACTCTTTTAATCTGTTACTGTCCACTCTTCTTTCGTTCCCAGTCATCATAGCTGCACATACGGAAACCAAAGAATCATTTTCCCATTTAAACGCTTCCTTTACTTGTTCACGATTCTTAAAAAATGATTCGCAACGTTCTCTTAATACTTCCCTCATAATCTCAATACTCCTTCATCAATTTCCTTATTTTTTATTTTCTGACACGTCGTCTAAGTGCCAGATACTTAATACAAAAATGACCTGTTACAATTAAGTATATGAGCAATAATATTCTAATCCAAACTATCACTGCCGCCACAATCGTTCCTTCAAACACGGATGGCAGAATAAATTGTAAAACCAGATACAAAAAGAACACAATAAATAAAGGAATCATTCTACCTTTGAAAATACGCTGAAGCATTTCCAATTTAGAATTATCATCATTAAAAATCTCTTCCTCTGCAGTCATATCGGAAACAGATTTTCTAAAGTAGCTGTATCCGACATAATCTGTCACATGTTCCCAACCGCAATCCGCAAACATTTGAATATATTCCCCGCGGTCTGAAATTCCTTCTTGGTTGTAGTCTAACTGATAAACCACACCTTCCGGCTCGCATTTTTCAAAGTGATACATTCCGATTCCGGTAATCCCCAAAAATCTCCATCCTTCACCGTGACGTTTTTGAAGATAACGTTCTTCTTTATCGTATTCTACAATTGTA
Source organism: Lachnospiraceae bacterium (assembly GCA_045589155.1). Classification (GTDB taxonomy): domain Bacteria; phylum Bacillota; class Clostridia; order Lachnospirales; family Lachnospiraceae; genus Acetatifactor. Next base: position 551 of record JAZNGC010000017.1, on the reverse strand, counting down.
TAGTATCTAAATTCACGTTTCGTTTCCACTTTCCAAACTCTCCATTGAATTCTTATATAGTCGTTTAATGCGTTTTTGCTCTAATTGTAACACTTCCGTCCCCAGTGCTGTAATCTGGTATATCTTCCTCTTCTCTTCTTCCTTTACAAACCGGATTACTCCATCCTTTTCCATCTTGGATAAACTTCCATACATGGTGCCCGGACTTAGCTTAATCTCACCATCCGTCATCTGGTCTACTCTTTGGACAATACCATAGCCATGATTCTCCGTTTGTAAGCAAAGTAGTATATAAAACCCTGTCTCAGTCATCGGAACATAAACTTTTCTGATATGAGCATCCAAGCAATCACCTCCTACCTTTGTATCTCACTCCGATGTATCGCACTTCAACTATCGCACTACGATATATAATATATCGCACTGCAATATATATGTCAAGTAGGTTTGAAAAAAAATTTATTTAAAATGAACAAATTGGGATTTGTGTAAGTGACAGATTGAAAATGGAGATTCGTATTTTGGTGGTTTTGTTTTTGGGTATATGCAGG
>JAZNGC010000016.1:0-42932 GCA_045589155.1 Lachnospiraceae bacterium | reverse complement strand
CCCTTCTGTACCATTGACCCCAACGTGGGTATCGTGGCAGTGCCGGATGAAAGATTAAAACTTTTGGGAGACTTGTATCAGTCTAAAAAAGTAACCCCGGCGGTCATTGAATTTGTAGATATTGCAGGTTTGGTAAAAGGTGCGTCTAAGGGCGAGGGACTTGGCAACCAGTTCCTTAGCAACATCCGTGAAGTGGATGCCATCGTGCATGTGGTACGTTGCTTTGAAGATTCCAACGTTATCCATGTAGACGGAAGCGTAAATCCCCTCCGTGACATTGAGACAATCAACTTTGAGTTAATCTTTTCCGATATTGAAATTCTGGAAAGACGTATTGCCAAGGTGGCTAAGACGGCAAAAATGGACAAGACATTTGCAAAAGAGCTTGCACTCTTAGAGAGAATCAAAGAGCATCTTGAGAGCGGAAAACTTGCAAAGAGTTTTGAGCCTGCCGATGACGAAGACGAGAGGACATGGTTGGCTTCCTACAACCTGCTTACATACAAACCCGTAATCTTTGCGGCAAATGTATGCGAAGATGACCTGGCGGATGATGCGGCAGGAAATTCCATGGTTGCTACCGTGAGAGAGTATGCAGCGGCAGAGGGAAGTGAAGTATTTGTCATCTGTGCACAAATTGAACAGGAAATCGCAGAACTGGATGACGATGAAAAGCAAATGTTTTTGGAAGATTTGGGATTATCTGAGTCCGGATTGGAAAAACTGATAAAAGCAAGTTATAAATTGCTGGGACTGATCAGTTACCTTACCTCCGGTGAGGACGAGACCCGCGCATGGACAATTAAGGTTGGTACAAAAGCACCCCAGGCTGCAGGAAAAATCCACTCCGATTTTGAACGTGGATTTATCAAAGCTGAGGTAGTAAATTACAAAGACCTTTTGGAACTGAAATCTCTGGCGGCTGCAAGAGAAAAAGGCTTGGTTCGTATGGAAGGTAAAGAATACGTAGTGCAGGACGGAGATGTAATCCTGTTCCGCTTCAACGTATAACGAAAAACCTGATAAGGACTTAGAAAGGCCTGGCTTCGATTATGCAGAATATGATGGAAAAATTTGATATTGCATTTCCTAATTTGGGAATTTACCTGGAAGACTTACCTACGGGATTTACGGTCTTTGGATTCTACATTGCGTTTTACGGTGTGATAATGGCGTTGAGCGTTTTGGCGGGAATTCTTTTGGCAGTCCGTATGGCAAAGAAAACCGGGCAAAACCCGGAGGTTTATTGGGATTTTGCGGTATATGCCATCATTTTCTCTATAATCGGTGCCAGGCTTTATTATGTTATTTTCCAGTGGGACGAATACAAGGATAATTTGCTTGGCATATTTGATTTAAGGGCAGGAGGTCTTGCTATATATGGTGCTGTGATAGGGGCGGTTGTTACAGTACTCGTTTACTGTAGATGTAAAAAATACAATCCCCTTCTGATGGCGGATACCGGTGCTTATGGACTGGTGCTTGGTCAGATTATGGGCAGATGGGGGAATTTTGTTAACCGCGAAGTGTTTGGCGGCTACAGTGACGGACGCTTTGCCATGCGTATTCCGGTGGAGGCGGTGCGGGATAGGTCTGATATAACGGCAGATATCCGGGCACATATGGTGGAGGGAACAAACTATATTCAGGTACAGCCCACATTTCTCTATGAAAGTGCATGGAATACAGCAATATTATTTCTCATGCTCTTATATCGTAAGCATCAGAAATTCCGCGGGGAGATTGCCCTGATTTATCTGGGTGGTTATGGACTGGGCCGGTTTATCATAGAAGGAATGCGTACCGACAGACTTTTGATTCCCGGAACAGGGATTGCAGTGTCACAGCTGATCGGAATACTTTGCTTTATTGGTGCAGTATCAACAGATCTGATAGTACGGATTTGCCAAAAAAGGGGAGCAAAGTGGGGGATGGGACAGAAATAGCAATAAATCCGGTTTTGAAATCATTAAAATGGGATAATAGTACCAAAACTAAATAAAGTGTGTATTAAGTACCAAACCACTAGATATAGTGGGTTGGTGAAAAATAGCGAAAAATGGCGTTTTGCAAGCAAATGCAAGACGTTATTTTTTTACACTTTTTTATTGATTTTACTTGCCAGATGGGTTATTTTAGTATAAAATCAAGGTAAAAGTGGTGGAAAGTGGTACTAAGTGGTACAAAGTGGTAGATTTTAAGAACTTTCCGTGGCAGACCATTTTAGACGAAAGCGGGTGATTGCTATGTTCATGGGTGAATACAATCATACGATAGACGCGAAAGGCAGGTTGATTATTCCTTCAAAGTACCGTGAGATTCTGGGAGATGAATTCGTGGTTACAAAGGGATTAGATGGCTGCTTATTTGTGTATGACAACCATGAGTGGCAAATCTTTGCGGAGAAGTTAAAAGCGCTCCCCATTAACAGCCCGGATGTCCGTAAGTTTACCCGTTTCTTTCTGGCAGGAGCCACAACTGCAGAAGTGGACAAGCAGGGACGTATCCTGATTCCCGGAGTACTCAGGGAATTCGCAGCATTGGAAAAAGATGTCAAATTCATCGGTGTTGGCGGAAGAGTAGAAATCTGGAGTAAGGAAAGATACGAAGGTACCGTGGATTACGAAGATATGAATGAAGTAACCAAACATATGACAGAGTTGGGACTTATTATTTAAGAAACAAGAGGCAGATATGGCATTTAAGCATTATTCCGTTTTGCTCGGAGAAACCATTGAAAATCTGAATATTAAACCGGATGGTACTTATGTGGATGGAACTCTCGGAGGCGGAGGACATGCCTTGGAGGTTGTAAAGAGACTGTCAGACAAAGGCAGATTCTACGGCATCGACCAGGATGATGCAGCTATTGAAGCGGCGGGAGCAAGACTTGCCCCCTATGAAGATAAAATAACTCTTATCAGAAGTAATTATTGCAATATGAAAGCGGCTCTCGCAGAGAGAGGCGTGACGAAGGTGGATGGCATTGTGCTGGACCTTGGTGTGTCTTCCTATCAGCTGGACACTTTGGAGAGAGGATTCTCCTATAAGTTTGACACAGATTTGGACATGCGTATGGATAGAAGGCAGACCTTGACCGCGAAAGACATTGTCAATGAATATTCCGAAATGGATCTGTTCCGTATTATCCGTGATTACGGAGAGGACCAGTTTGCCAAAAATATTGCAAAGCATATCGTAGCCGCAAGGGCAAATAAGCCGATTGAGACAACCGGGGAATTGACAGAGATTATTAAGGCAGCCATTCCGGCAAAAATGAGACAGAACGGTCATCCTTCCAAGAAAACATTTCAGGCAATCCGGATTGAGTGCAATCATGAATTGGATGTGTTGAAGAATTCTTTGGAAGATATGATAGGACTTTTGAATCCCGGCGGAAGGATTTGCATTATTACCTTCCATTCGCTGGAAGACAGAATTGTAAAGTCTGAATTTAAGAGACAGGAAAACCCTTGTACCTGTCCCGCGCATTTTCCGGTATGTGTGTGCGGAAAGAAATCACAGGGAAGTGTGATTACAAGAAAACCGATTTTGCCCTCCGCGGAAGAACTGGAAGAAAACAGCCGTTCAAAGAGTGCAAAACTCAGAGTTTTTGAAAAAGGGGAAAATTAAGTAGTATTAGAAATGAGGTAGAAAGTCATGGCGTATCGTCAAGGAAGAGGACGAGTATCAGGAAGATACGCGCACCAAAGACAAACTACATATGCAAGCTATATTGATGGAAACACGGCAAGACAGTTAGATGTGAGAAGAGCCATCGAGGAGGAACCCAAGAAACTTAGCCAGACTGCGAGAAAGAATCGCGAAAAGGCCGGTCACATGAGCCTTGGCTATGTAATCTTTTTGGTTACAGCACTTCTTACATCCGGATATATTTTGATTAACTATATCCAGATGCAGTTTGATATTTCCGACCAGGTTGCGCAAATTGCAAGACTGGAAAGTCAGTATAATACACTGAAGCAGGAAAACGATGAAACCTATGCAAAACTGATGAGCAGTATCGATTTGGAAGAGATTAAACGCATTGCCATCGGTGAATTGGGAATGACATATGCGGGAGAAGGTCAGATTATCACGTATACCAATGAGGGTAGTGATTATGTAAGACAATATGCAGATATTCCGGAGTAAAGCAGGTGTTGTAGTTGAGAGAGAAGCGCAAAGAGAATAGCAACAGAATAAAGAACGACGAGAAAAAGCAAACTCCTAAGTTTACGATTTCCATGCAAAAGAAGCTGGTGGTACTTTTTATGATTGTACTGCTGGCTTTTGCCGGGTTAAGCGTACGTATCATGTTAATCAGTCAGGAGAACAGACAGGAATACCAGAAACAGGTTTTGTCCCAACAAGAGTACAGCAGCAAGACACTTCCTTACCGCAGAGGCACCATTTATGATGCAAACGGACTTATTCTTGCCACCAGTGAAAAGGTATATAATCTTGTCATTGACTCCAAGGTTATCACGTCCAAAGATGCATATTACGAACCTACCATGCAGGCGTTGGCACAGGCATTTCCGGAATTAGATATGCAGGCAATCCGCACTTATGTGAAAGGACATGAAACCTCAGCATATTATGTTCCTTTGAAACAATTGAGTCTGGAGCGGAAGATTGCTTTTACAGAACTTCAAAACGATAAAGAAAACAAAGAGAGCGTTTATATCAAGGGGATTTGGTTTGAGGAAGAATATAAACGTATGTATCCGAACGGAAGTATGGCATGTGATGCAATCGGCTTTACAACGTCCGATAATACAGGCATGTTTGGATTGGAAGAGTATTATAATGAAATGCTCAATGGCACAACCGGACGGGAATATGGATACCTGAATAGTGATTCTGATTTAAAGAGAACCACAAAACCGGCTGTGGATGGATATTCTATTGTAAGCACAATAGACGTGAATATTCAAAGTGTGGTTGAGAAGTATTTAAAACAGTTCAATGAAGAACATAAAGATGAATATAGAAAAGGGAATGGTGCAAATAATTTAGGTTGTATCATTATGGAAGTAAATACCGGAAATATTCTTGCTATGGCGAGTTATCCTAATTTTAACTTGAACAGTCCCTATGATCTTAGTGCCTTTTATACAGAAGCAGAAATCAAAGCTATGCAGGAGGCAGGGACTTACTATGACGCATTAAATGCCCTTTGGAGAAATTTCTGTGTGTCCGATACGTTCGAACCCGGTTCCACATTTAAACCTTTTACGGTGGCTATGGCGCTGGAACATGGTTCTATTAGTACCAAGGCTACTTATGAATGTACCGGTTCCCTTACCGTAGGCGGACATGACATTCATTGTAATAACGGAAGAGGTCATAAAGTGGTAACCTTGTCAGATTCCCTTGCAAGATCCTGTAACGTAGCAATGATGAAAATTGCGGAAAAAGTAGGCCCGGAACTGTTTTCTACCGAGCAGGAGCTTTTTAATTTCGGATTAAAAACAAACATTGATGTAGCGGGAGAAGCCAGAACGGCGGGACTTTTGTATGATGAGACAATGGGCGCGGCTGATTTGGCAACCAATGCTTTTGGACAGAATTTTAATGTAACCATGATTCAGATGATGTCCGGATTTTGTTCATTGATAAATGGCGGATATTATTATGAGCCTCATATGGTAAGCCGTATTGATACGGTGAGTGGGGCTGTTGTGGAAAATATTGAACCCAGAATTTTGAAACAGACGGTATCCCAGTCTACATCGGATTTGATTGTAGGCTACTGTAATGATGTTGTGTCAAACGGAACCGGAAAAAGTGCAAGACCGGCAGGATATGCAATTGGTGGTAAGACCGGTACTGCCCAAACCCTTCCCAGAGGAAATGACGAGTACGTAGTATCCTTCCTTGGTTATGCTCCCGCGAACAATCCGGAGATTGCCATTTATGTGGTAGTTGACAGGGCAAATGTGGAGGAACAGGATAATTCCAGACTGGCACAAGGCATTGTGAGAAATATTCTGACAGAGATTTTGCCTTATTTAAATATTTATATGACGGAAGAACTTTCCCCGGAAGAGGAACAGGAACTGGCAGACCGGAAATTGGCAAATACTTTGTACTATAATCCCGATTATGTTCCGGAGAGTGAAACTCAGGCTGATGGGGAAGCAACCGGACAACCGGAAGAAGGAAATGGTGTGTACGAGCCTCCTTTTTGGGTGGATTTCGAGAAAAATGAAGATGGCTTATATATTGACCCGGAAAATGGAGCACTTATTGACCCCTATACCGGTACTGTGGTCAGTGGCGGACGGGATGCCATCAGTGATTAAATACATAACCTCATAAACATGGGAATACAGTGTAGTAATACCATTTTTATGAGGTTTTTGATTGGATGAAAAAGAATCGCACATATATCAGGAAAAAGATAGTTGTGGTATTTATACTTTGTAGTCTGGCACTGGTGGGTCTTTTTGGAAGACTTGTGTATCTGATGGTGTGGGAAGGAGAGTATTATTCGGAACTAGCCACCCGCCTTCATGAAAGAGAGCGGAGCATTAAGGCGGCCCGGGGGAAGATAATTGACCGGAACGGAGTTGTACTGGCTGACAACCGGACGGTATGTACGGTTTCTGTGATTCATAACCAGATAGAAGAGCCGGAGACAGTGATTGAATTATTGGTGCGGGAGCTGGGACTATCTGAAGAATATGTGCGCAAAAGAGTAGAAAAATATTCTTCCATTGAACGGATAAAAAGTAATGTGGATAAGGAAACGGGAGATCGTATCCGGGAAGCGGGATTAGCCGGTGTAAAGGTAGATGAAGACTATAAGAGGTATTACCCATATGGTGAACTTGCTTCCAAAGTTTTAGGGTTTACCGGAAGTGATAATCAGGGAATTATCGGATTAGAGGTTATGTATGAGGAATATCTGTCCGGAGAACCGGGAACTATTCTGACGGTGACGGATGCCAGAGGAGTGGAAGTGGATGAGGCCGGGGAAAGCCGGATTGAGCCGGTGGACGGAAATAATCTTCATATAAGCATAGACAGGAATATTCAAAGCTATGCCATGCAGCTTGCGTATCAGGCATATGAGACAAAAGAAGCAAAAAGCGTTTCCATTATTGTAATGAGCCCTGATACAGGGGAAATATTGGCAATGACCAATGTGCCGGAATTTGATTTGAATAGTCCCTATGAACTGCCGGAAAATGGAGAGGGAGAAGGCGCAAAAGAAGGGGAAGAACTGCAGGACGCATTGAATCAAATGTGGCGTAACGGCTGTATCAATGATACGTATGAACCCGGTTCGACCTTTAAAGTAATTACGGCTGCAGCAGGTCTTGAAAGTGGAGTTGTCTCAGATTCCAGTGCCTTTTATTGTCCCGGATATGTGATGGTGGAAGACCGAAGAATACGGTGCCACAAGACTACAGGGCATGGGGCGGAAGATTTTGCCCATGCAACCATGAATTCCTGTAATCCGGCTTTTGTAAACATTGGGCTGGGTGTAGGGGTAGAGGATTTTTACAACTATTTTGAAAAATTTGGATTGCTAAAAAAAACCGGAGTGGATTTACCGGGAGAAGCAGGAACCATTATGCATAAAAAAGAGAATATTGAAGCAGTGGAATTGGCAACCATGTCCTTTGGACAGTCCTTTCAGATTTCGCCGATACAATTGTTAACCACTATTGCATCCATTGTAAACGGAGGCGATAGGATCACCCCTCATTTTGGCGTACAGATTACAGACAAAGACGGAAATCTGGTGGAAAAATTGGAATATCCGGTGACGGAGGGAATTGTATCCGGGGAGACTTCGGCTAAGATGCGGGAGGTACTGGAAAAGGTTGTGTCGGAAGGCGGAGGGAAGAATGCTAAGATTGAAGGAATTGCCATCGGAGGAAAAACCGCTACCAGTGAAACCCTTCCAAGGGGACGCGGGGTATATATTTCTTCCTTTGTAGGGTTTGCTCCGGCTGACAATCCCCGGGTGATAGCCATTGCAATTATAAATCACCCTCAGGGACAATATTATGGGGGTACCATTGCAGCGCCCATAATCAGGCAGCTTTTTGAAAATATTCTTCCTTATTTAGAGATAATGGATTATAATGAAGAGTAATATAGGTATCCGAAAGCGGAGGTTTTGACAGAAATGTTAAAAGGAAAAAATGTATTAGTGATTGGCTCCGGCATCAGTGGAATTGGTGCGGTAAGCCTGCTGAATAAAATGGGAGCAAATCCTGTTTTGTTTGATGAAAATGAAAAAATGACAAAGGAAGCTTTGGAGGAGAAATTACCGGAGGGTGCCAGGGCAACCTGTGTAGCAGTACAGCTCCCTGAAGAGATAAGAAAAAATATAGATGCACTGGTTTTAAGTCCCGGAGTACCTACAGATACTGAGTTTGTAAACAGTTTCCGTGAAAAAAACATTCCCATTTTAGGGGAAATTGAATTGGGATATATGCAGGAAAAAGGCCGTGTGATTGCAATCACCGGAACCAATGGAAAAACCACCACAACTACTTTGGTTGGTGATATCATGAAGGCTCATTTTGAGGAAGTTTTTGTGGTTGGAAATATTGGAAATCCTTATACTTTAGAGGTGGGCAAAACCACAGAAAAGTCGGTTACCGTGGGAGAAATCAGCAGTTTTCAGCTGGAAACGGTACATAGTTTTAAACCCGTTGTATCTGCGATTTTGAATATTACACCGGACCACTTAAACAGACATCATACCATGGAGGCTTATGCCGAGGCAAAAGAAGCGGTGGCAGGAAATCAGGGCAAAGAGGAAGTATGTGTTCTGAATTACGAAAATGATTATACAAGAGATTTTGGAGAGAGATGTCCTGCAACCGTGAAATGGTTTTCTTCCGCAAGAGAACTGGAAAATGGTTATTTCCTGAAAGGGGAAATGATATGTAAAGCGGAAAATGGTCAGGTGACGGAACTGTTAAATGTAAATGATGATATGAACCTTGTAGGCATTTGTAATGTGGAAAATGTAATGGCGGCCATTGCCATTGCAGAGAGTATGGAGGTTCCCACGGAAACCATTTTGAGAGTTATTAAGGAATTCCGTGCAGTGGAGCACCGCATTGAGTACGTAGCCACAAAAAATGGCGTAAAATATTACAATGATTCCAAGGGAACTAATCCGGACGCAGCCATTCAGGGAATTAAAGCAATGAGCTGTCCTACTGTGCTGATTGGTGGCGGATATGACAAGCAGAGTGAATATGATGAGTGGATTGAAGCCTTTGACGGAAAGGTAAAATGCTTGGTACTCATCGGCCAGACCCGTGAGAAAATTGCGGAATGTGCCAGAAAACATGGATTTAATGACATTGTCATGGCGGATACCTTTGAGGAAGCATTTGACGTATGCGTAAAAACAGCAGAGCCGGGAGAAGCAGTACTTTTATCACCTGCTTGTGCCAGCTGGGGAATGTTTCCGAACTATGAGGTGCGAGGAAAAATATTTAAAGAAATGGTAAATAACCTTAAGGAGAGATAGAGTGGCGGGTAAAGCGAGAAAAAAGGGACAATCTGAATATTTTTTTGACTATAGCTTGCTTTTGATTATTCTGTTTTTGCTGGGATTTGGTCTGATTATGATTTTTTCTACCAGTTCCTATGAAGCGGCACAGGATTATGGAAGAGCCACTTATTTTTTGGAAAAGCAGCTGTTTGCAACGATTTTGGGTCTCATAGCCATGATTGTGGTGGCAAATGTTCCTTATCATATCTGGGCAAAATTTGCCGGACTTGCGTATGCGGTGGCAGTGGTACTTATTTTACTGATTATTCCCTTTGGTAAGGAAGCAAATGGTGCAAAAAGATGGTTGATTATCGCAGGTATTTCCCTGCAGCCGGCAGAGGTGGCAAAGCTTGCCATGATACTATGTCTGGCAGTGATTGTATGCAAGATGGGAAAGGGAATCCGAAAATTTAAAGGCTTCCTGTTGGTATTATTGGTTCCCCTTCCTGTTGTAGGTATGGTATGGAAAATAACCAGTAACTTGAGTTCTGCGATTATCATTATGGGTATTGCGGTATTGATGTTGTTTGTTGCCAGCCCGGATTATAAAAAGTTTATTGTGGGTGCATTGCTTTGTGTGGCAGCTGCGGCAGCCCTGGTTTACTGGATTGTAAATGCGGCGGACACCAGCGGACTTGATTTCCGTGGAGAACGTATATTGGCATGGCTTGATCCGGAAGCCTATGCAGACGGAAAGGGTTTCCAAACGTTGCAGGCTCTTTATGCCATCGGTTCCGGCGGAATTTGGGGTAAGGGACTTGGACAGAGTATGCAGAAGCTTGGTTTTATACCGGAAGCCCAGAATGATATGATTTTTTCTATTATTTGTGAGGAATTGGGACTTTTTGGAGCCATTTCCATTATAGTGATGTTTATTATGCTCATTTGGCGTCTTATGGTGATTGCCAATAATGCACCCGATTTATTGGGGGCACTTTTGGTTGTGGGCGTACTGGGACATATTGCCATTCAGGTTATTTTGAACGTGGCGGTTGTAACAAACACCATTCCCAATACGGGTATTTCCCTGCCTTTTATCAGTTATGGCGGTTCATCGGTGATGTTCCTGCTGATTGAAATGGGACTGGTGCTTAATGTAGCAAAACGAATACAGCTGAAAGAGGTGTAATATTGATATAAGCACTTTTTTTGTGATTCCGCATAAGATACTACATAACAGAGGCGGAGGCGAAAAAAGTGGGGAATATTCATGTGCACGGTGGGATACCGCTTCAGGGAGAAGTGCGGATTCAAGGGTCAAAAAATGCAGGCTTGCCCATCATGGCTGCGACAGTTTTGACAAAAGGGAAAAGTGTTTTGAAGGGGTGTCCGCGTATTGCGGATGTGTTTCAGATGCAACGGCTTTTGGAAAGCCTTGGCTGTAAAACCAGGTGGGAAGGAGATGCACTTTGCATAACGCCCTGTAATGTCTGCATGGGAGAAATGCCGGGAGATGCCGTAAAAGGGATGCGTTCTTCATTAACGCTGTTGGGGGCATTGCTTGGAAGATGTCATAAAGCATATATTGATTATCCCGGCGGGTGTGTTATCGGAGAGCGTCCTTTTGATTTGCATATTAAAGCCCTGGAAAAGATGAATGTGGTTTTTTGCCGGGAGGAAATGGGGTTGTATGCATGGACGGATGGGATTTGCGGAGCGGATATTTCATTGTCATTTCCCAGTGTAGGTGCTACGGAAAATATTATTTTGGCGGCAACATTGGCAAAGGGGAAAACCGTCATAAGCGGGGCAGCCAGGGAACCTGAGATTATGGCTTTATGCAGTTATCTTAACGCTTGCGGTGCCGATATCAGCGGAGCCGGAACAGATGAGATAGAGATAAACGGGGTGGAAGAATTAGTAGGAGTAGAATTTGACATCCCAAGAGACCGGATTGTGGCAGGCACATATGTATTAGCCTGCACGATAACAGGCGGAAGTGTCTTTTTGGAGGATGCTCCCACGGATGAAATGGCGAGCCTTTTTGATGTGGTAAGCCGGATGGGAACGATTATACAAAAAGCACAAAACGGTGTATATGTACAGGCGGAAAAAAGGCCGAAAGGGATAAAGAACCTGATCACAGAAGTATATCCGGGTTTTCCCACCGATTTACAGTCCCCTCTTTTGGCTGTGCTTTCAACAGCCGAGGGAAGTAGTGAAATAACAGAGGCGGTTTTTGAAAACCGGTTCCGGATTGTACCGGAGCTTCTAAAGATGGGGGCACAGATACAGATAGTAAATGAGACAAAAGCCTGCGTAAGAGGCTGTGAGTGTTTATACGGAACGGAAGTGACTGCCTGTGAACTCCGGGGCGGGGCAGCATTGGTACTTGCAGGACTTGCGGCAGTCGGGGAAACTTGTGTAAAGAATACGATTTATATAGACCGGGGGTATGTAAATATCTGCCGGGATCTTAGAGAGTTAGGAGCGCGAATTTACAGTGTATAATAATGACAAGAAACGCAAGCGGAAGAAGGGATGGCTGGTTTTGCTTTTTCTGGCATTACTGGCCGCCTTGCTCGGTGTAATCTATTATCTGCTGGATTATTATAGAATAGAGACGGTGTATGTGGACGGAAATGTTCATTATACCCAGGAGGAGATTAAGGAGATTGTTATGGATGGACCTATCGGAAATAACTCTCTCTATTTATCCTTAAAATATAAAAACAAAAGCATTACCGGTGTTCCGTTTGTAGCCGCAATGGATGTGACGGTTTTGGCTCCGGATACCATACGAATTTCGGTATATGAGAAGTCTCTTGCAGGATACATAGAATATTTGGGCCGCTACATCTATTTTGACAAGGATGGAACGGTGGTAGAAAGCTCAAGTGTAAAGACTTTGGGCATTCCTCAGATTACCGGGCTTTCCTTTGAATATGTGATAGTGGGAGAACCACTGCCGGTAACGAATAGCAATATTTTTTATGATATCCTGTCGGTAACACAGACTTTGTCTGACACAGGGTTGACAGCCCAGAGAATTTATTTTAATTCCAAAGAAGAAATGACCATTCATTTTGGCGATATTAAGGTTGCTTTTGGGACAAGTAATTATCTGAATGAAAAGATTGACTTTTTAAAGGGGTTCTTACCTAAATTGGAAGGAAAAAAGGGAACGCTTGATATAAAGAATTATGGCAATAATGTAAAAACTTATACCTTTGAACCACAAAAATAAAACTTTGAGAAAAAACCTTTTTTTATAAAAAATAGGTTGATAAATTGTAAAAATAATTATATGATAGGTGTATGGGCTGTCTTTGTGCCCATATGCGAATAGAAGGAGGAAAGACCTTTGCTGGAAATTAAGACAAACGACGCAGAATCTGCTGCAAAAATCATTGTTGTTGGTGTTGGCGGAGCAGGTAATAATGCTGTAAATAGAATGATTGATGAAGGAATTGACGGGGTAGATTTTATTGGTGTAAATACTGATAAGCAGGCACTTCAGCTCTGCAAGGCTCCGAAATTATTACAGATTGGTGAGAAACTGACAAAGGGACTTGGCGCAGGTGCCAGACCGGAAGTTGGTGAGAAAGCTGCTGAAGAGAGCTCTGAAGAGATTGCTGCAGCATTGAAAGGTGCTGATATGGTATTTGTTACCTGTGGTATGGGTGGCGGTACCGGTACAGGTGCAGCTCCTATTGTTGCAAAGATTTCAAAAGATATGGGTATCCTGACAGTAGGTGTTGTAACAAAACCTTTCAGATTTGAAGCGAAAACCCGTATGACAAACGCATTAAGCGGTATCGAGAGAATTAAGGAAACGGTTGATACACTCATCGTTATCCCTAATGATAAATTGTTAGAGATCGTCGACAGACGTACCACAATGCCTGAAGCCCTTAAGAAAGCAGATGAAGTGCTTCAGCAGGCAGTTCAGGGTATCACTGACCTGATTAATGTTCCTTCTATCATCAATTTGGACTTCGCAGATGTTCAGACTGTTATGAAGGACAAGGGTATTGCACATATCGGTATCGGTGAAGGAAAAGGTGATGACAAAGCACTGGATGCAGTTAAAATGGCTGTGGAGAGCCCGCTGCTTGAGACGACCATCAATGGTGCGACACATGTTATTATTAATGTAACAGGTGACATCACATTGACAGATGCTTCTGATGCAGTAAGTTACGTTCAGGATTTGGCAGGAGATGATGTGAATATCATCTTTGGTGCAATGTATGATGATGCAAAATCAGATACTTGTACAATTACGGTTATTGCAACCGGTTTGGAAGATAAAGGAAACGTTCCTTTAGGATTTGGAAGCGGATATAATAAATTTATTGCACCCACATCCTTAAAACCCACTATGGGAGCAAAACCTCAGGTGACAATGCCTACGTCCGGCACTACACCGTTAAAGCCCACTATCGGTATTAATAAGCCCGCCGATATCCGTGCATCTGTAGAAGAGAAGTCTTTAAAGATTCCTGATTTCCTTCAGAAAAAATAATAATATTAAGTTAATTCTCAAAAGACCAACCAATAGGTTGGTCTTTTTTTGACGGCGCTTTGTCGAATAAATCAGGAAAAATGTGTATCCCATTTTGTTAAAATGACATAATTCTCGCATGTACTCTTTTATAATTACGGTGAAGGCAATGAGGAAACGGTATGTATTATGAGATTTATGTAGACACCTTATTTCTGGTGAATTTTGTAATGAATTTATATTTACTGATGCTGACCAATGCCGGTGCAGGGCGTACTGCCACGCGTCTGCGCATAATAGGAGCAGCGGCTATAGGGGCGTTAATCTATGTATTGAGTTTTTGGGTTACGGTTTTGCCCTCTTTTTTAAAAGTGCTTATTCCGACTATAGCAGCTGTGTTACTTATGATTAAAATAGCATTTAGACCAAGTAGTATAGCAGGATATAAGAAAGTATTAGAAATTCTTATGGGCTATTCCTTGTTGGTTGGAGGGGCTATATACATATTGATGCGTTATATAGAGGGCTTGTCAGAACATTCCATGGGGATTTCGTTTGTTATAGGTATGGGTGGTCTCATATATATGTTCTGCTCATATTTGACAGAACGGAGAAAAACAGGACAGGATTTTTGTGTAGTAACCTTATATATGGGCAAGGAGTCGGTGAGAATAAGGGCGTTAACGGATACCGGAAATGGATTGATAGAACCGATTAGCCAAAAGCCTGTTTCGGTTGTAAATAAGGTTGTATTGGAACAATTGTGGCCCGAAGGTTTGCCGGAGCTTTTCAGGGTAATTCCTTATCATAGCGTGGGAAAAGCAAAAGGGATTATGAAGGCATACCCGGTAGAACGTATGATAGTGGACAGGGATGGAATCCCGGGAAGTTATGAAAATGTGTATATAGCAGCAGGAGACCGGGAGGTTTCGGTGAAGGGAAAATATGAAATGATATTAAATACCATGATATTTCAGGTGAAAGGGGATTCATGGGAGAATGGAGGGAAATATGATCTTAAAAGTAGCGATGCCGGGAAGAATATATTTCAGGCTGATTCAAAAGGAAAAAAATCTGTTTTTCCAAAGACAGGGGGATGTACATTACATAGGCGGTAGTGAAGTTCTTCCACCGCCATTGGAGACAGAACGTGAAAATCAGGTTATTAATGATTTAGGAACCGAATATGATGACGAAGCCAAAGCAACATTGATAGAGCATAATTTGCGTCTGGTGGTTTACATAGCAAAAAAATTTGACAATACAGGTGTGGGCGTGGAAGATTTAATATCCATAGGGACAATCGGTCTGATAAAATCCATCAATACCTTTAATCCTGAGAAAAATATTAAATTGGCCACTTATGCCTCCCGATGTATTGAAAATGAAATCCTGATGTACCTGAGAAGAAATAATAAGACGAGGATGGAAATTTCTATTGATGAGCCACTGAACGTTGATTGGGATGGGAATGAATTGCTCCTTTCAGATATATTGGGAACAGATGAGGATGTGATATATAGAGATTTGGAAAATGAAGTGGAAAGAAATATGCTTATGAAGGCCATAGATAAATTGACAGAAAGAGAGAGGACTATTATCAATTTGCGTTTTGGGTTGGGTAGTAGAGATGGTCAGGAAATGACACAAAAGGAAGTTGCCCAATACCTTGGGATATCTCAATCTTATATATCAAGGCTGGAGAAAAAGATTATGAAACAATTGAAAAAAGAGATGAGTCGGGTTATGCTATAAAAGGTAAGGATAGAGTGGAATATTTAAGGACTCGGCTAAATGTAAAAAACTTTTACATCAAGCCGAGCCATTCAAATAATTCACTTACCAATTTATATAGCATAAAACGAGGTACATAGTATGGTTAGTAAGGACGATATTTTGTCATTGGAATTTTTGAAAAAGTCTGAATATACAGGCTGTAGTGAAGGAATGCGTTATCGCCTTGAAAAGGTAGAAAGAGAAGAGGGAAAGTTCCTGAAAGCCACCGTCTGGCCGGAGCCATTAAATTTCTTAATGACACCGGAGGAAAATAAAAGGAGTAATGAATTTTCCTTTTCCGATGACGGCGTGGAGGATGCAGTACACTGGATGAATAATGTGTATTTTGAGGAGAGAGGACTTTTTAAGAAGGATTAAGCCAGGTAAGTACGCATTACCCGAAGGGCATTTTTTTCCAAGCGGGAAACTTGTGCCTGGGAGATACCGATAAAATCGGCGACTTCCATCTGGGTTTTACCTTCAAAAAAACGGAGAGAAATAATTTCTCTTTCCCGTTCGTTTAATTTTTTCATAGCTTCACTGAGGGAGAGATGTTCCACCCAAGTCTCTTCCTTATTTTTTTTGTCACTGATTTGGTCCATGACATACAAAGTATCCCCGCCATCTGTATATATAGGTTCATATAAACTCATGGGAGTCTGCAGGGCGTCCAAGGCATAGGTGATGTCTTCCACGGAAATACTGATTTCCTGTGCAATTTCTTCCAGGGATGGCTCTTGGGAATTTTTCCGGGTTAAAGCTTCCTTGGCATAGATTGCCTTATAAGCGGTGTCTTTGAGGGAACGGGAAACCCGGATTGTGCTGTTGTCCCGTAAGAAACGACGGATTTCTCCGATAATCATAGGTACTGCATAGGTGGAGAATTTAACATTTAGGGAGGAATCAAAATTGTCGATTGCCTTAATCAGGCCGATACATCCGATTTGAAACAAATCATCCACGTTTTCATTGCTGGAAGAAAAACGTTTAATGATGCTTAAGACCAAACGTAAATTTCCTTCAATATATCTTTCCCTGGCCTCCATATCACCATTTTCAATCCGCGCAAACAGTTCATCCTTTTCCGCTGTGCAAAGCAGGGGGAGTTTGGCGGTGTTTACGCCACAGATTTCTACTTTACCTTGTGCCATATCTTGTCACTACCTTTCATGTATTAATTTTCCGTCCTTTGTGAAAGATAAAAATAGTATGGACTCGGAGTAACTTTTCTATGCACAAATTTGTTAATTATGGCATAACATAGAGGTAAGAAAACTGCGGAGAAAAGTTATGTTGTTTTCTGAATTAAAATGCAAAAGTGTAATCAATTTGAGAGACTGTAAGTGTCTTGGCAAAGTGTCAGATTTAGAATTTGACGAGAGAACAGGTTGTATTTGTAATATTATTGTGCCAAGGGGCGGAAAACTTTGTGATTTGCTCAAAACGAAATCTGACATTGTGATTTCCGTTCACGAAATCAAAAAAATAGGTCCGGATATAATTTTGGTGGATATATGCGAATGTTAAAGTAACGTAAAAAAGTTGACATAAAGTATTTGTTACAATATAATGAAAGTATCAAAATGTCGATTTTTTCAGGGAGGACACTGATATGAAATGCCCATTTTGCGGACATGAAAACACTAGAGTAATTGATTCCAGACCGGCAGATGAAAACAACTCTATCCGCCGTAGAAGAGTGTGTGATGAATGCGATAAACGATTCACCACTTATGAAAAAATTGAGACAATCCCTCTTATTATTATTAAGAAGGATAATAACAGGGAAACCTATGACCGGAAGAAGATTGAGGATGGTGTGCTTCGTGCATGTCATAAACGTCCTGTCAGTGCAGCACAGATTACGCAACTCATTGATGAGGTGGAGACCGAAATCTTCAATATGGAAGAAAAAGAAATCTCCAGCGATGTAATCGGTGAATTGGTTATGAATAAGTTGAAGGATTTAGAGGCGGTTGCCTACGTACGTTTTGCTTCTGTATACAGGGAGTTTAAAGATATTAACACCTTTATGGAAGAATTAAAAAATGTATTAAAAGAAAAATAAAAGTAATATTGCAACAGGTAACACCTTGCCAGATGGCAGGGTGTTTTGTTATGATATCAAAAGAAATACAGCTGAGGGAGAGAAAAAATGCTGAAGTGTTTTTTTCCGGATTATGATATAGAATCTGCATATAGTATAGATTATGAAAATTTGTATGCTCAGGGTTATCGGGGTGTCATTTTCGATGTGGATAATACACTGGTGCCACACGGGGCACCGGCAGATGAAAGGGCCATTGCCTTGTTTGAGAGACTGCGCGGAATCGGTTATCAGGCAGTACTTTTATCAAACAATAAAGAACCCCGTGTAAAGAGTTTTAATGATCAGGTAAACGCAAAATATATCTTTAAAGCGGGAAAACCTGGCCGTGCCGGTTATGAGAAAGCCATGGATATGATGGGAACAGATATTAATACCACGTTTTTTGTGGGAGACCAATTGTTTACCGATGTATGGGGAGCGAAAAAACTGGGAATCAGGAATTACTTGGTTAAACCCATTCATCCCAAGGAAGAAGTACAGATAGTATTGAAACGAATGCTGGAAAAAATTGTGCTTTATTTTTATAAAAAGCAGAAAGGGACTGAAAAATGATAGACGGAAAGACAAGAACCTGTGGCGTGATTGGGAATCCGGTGGAGCACACCATGTCTCCTGCCATACATAACAATTTGGCGGATTTGATGGGGATTAATATGGCATATGTTCCCTTTTTTGTAGAGAAGGGAAGAATTGAAGACGCCATAAAAGGAGCTTATGCCCTTAATATTTTAGGTATCAATGTGACTGTTCCTTATAAGAGTGATGTAATCCCTTGTTTGAAAGATATAGATCCGCTGGCGGAAAGAATCGGGGCTGTAAACACTCTGGTGAGAGTGGAGGGAGGCTATAAGGGATTTAACACAGACATGCCGGGACTTTATCGTGCCATGAAAAATGATGGTGTGGAGCTGGAAAACAGAGAGGTATTGATTTTAGGTGCAGGTGGTGTTGCCAGAGCGGTGGCGGTTATGTTGGCTGACAAAGGTGCAAAGGAAATTACTGTTATTAACCGCACAATAGATCATGCAGAAAAGATTGCCGAGGAAGTAAACGGTTATGCGGGAAAAGAATTGGTAAAGGTATTGCCGCTTTCTGACGTAAGTAAGCTTCCGGGAAAAGAATATCTTGTCATACAGGCAACCAGTGTGGGAATGCATCCCAATGTGGACGAAACAATCATAGAGGATGAAAATTTTTACCGCCTGGTACATACCGGATATGATTTGGTCTTTAATCCAAAGGAAACAAAGTTCATGAGAAAGGTACAGGAGAGTGGCGGACAAGCCTTCAATGGGCTTAAAATGTTGCTTTATCAGGGAATTATTGCTTATGAGCTTTGGAACAATGTGGAAGTATCCGATGAACTGGCAAGTCAGGTGTATGATATTATCAACAGGTAGGACCGGAGGACGGACAGATGAAACATGTAATATTGATCGGCTTTATGGGATGTGGAAAGTCCACGGTCGGTATCCGTTTATCGTATCGCATCCGAAGAGTGGTGGAAGATACCGATAAGCGCATTGAAAGAGAACAGAAGAAGCGAATCAGTGAAATCTTTGCAGAGAGCGGAGAGGACTATTTCAGGGATTTGGAAACGGATCTGCTAAAGCGTATGGGAGACGAAAAAGGGTTTAAGATTATCGCTACCGGTGGCGGGCTTCCCCTGCGGGAGGAAAATAGAGAGCTCCTTCACAAATTAGGAAAAGTAATTTATCTGAGAATAAAACCCGAGACGGTATATAACAGATTAAAAAATGATAAGGTAAGACCTCTTTTACAGGGAGATAATCCATTGGAAAGAATTAAGAGTCTTATGGGACAGCGCAGCAGTATATATGAAAGTGCTGCAGATGCGATTGTGGATGTGGATGATAAAAGCATGGAACAAATTTTAGAGGAGATAGTGGGGGTGCTTGGTTATGAAAATTCTGGTAATAAACGGACCTAATATTAATTTTTTGGGTATAAGGGAAAAAAGTATATACGGAGCAGAGGATTATGATTATCTGTTGAATCTGATTGCAAATAAAGGGCAGGAATGTGGTTGTGAAATGGAAGTATTCCAAAGTAACCATGAAGGTGCTATTATCGACCGGTTACAGGATTCATACTTTGATGGAACGGAAGGGATAGTAATTAACCCGGGTGCATACACTCATTACAGCTATGCAATTAGGGATGCATTGGCAAGTATTGTAGTGCCAAAAGTTGAAATTCATATTTCGGATATTACCAAACGCGAGGATTTCCGCAAAATATCTGTGACAGCCCCTGTGTGTGATAAACAGATTTACGGTCATGGACTGAACGGATACCTGATGGCGATTGACAGTGTGATAGAAATGGCTGATAAGCGCAAATAAGTCTATAAGAAAAATAGTTATGATATTATTAAAAAAATGGTTGAAAAATAGGGATATATAGTATAAACTATATGAGTGAATTAAACGTGAAATTTCAGGAGGAAATAAAATATGATTTCAGCAGGTGATTTCAGAAATGGTATTACTATTGAAATGGATAATAATATCTTTCAGATTATTGAGTTCCAGCATGTAAAACCCGGTAAAGGTGCAGCATTTGTCAGAACCAAACTGAAAAACATCAAGAGTGGCGGTGTAGTGGAAAAAACTTTCAGACCTACAGAAAAATGCCCTCAGGCACGTATTGATAGAAAAGATATGCAGTATCTGTATTCCGATGGCGACTTGTTCTACTTCATGGATTTGGAGAACTATGACCAGATCGCACTTAATGCAGATTCTATCGGCGATGCACTTAAATTCGTTAAAGAAAATGAAATGTGCAAAGTTTGCTCACATAACGGTAACGTATTTGCAGTTGAGCCTCCTCTGTTTGTAGAACTTGAGATCACAGAGACAGAGCCCGGCTTCAAAGGTGATACAGCTACAGGTGCTACAAAGCCCGCAGTTGTTGAAACCGGTGCTACAGTATACGTTCCTCTCTTTGTTGATCAGGGCGATAAGATCAAAATCGACACAAGAACAGGTGAGTATCTGTCCAGAGTATAATGCATATTTGAATATACTATCAGAGCTTATAAGACAATGGAATTTATTCCATTGTCTTTTTTTTCGCGAGTAGCGAGGAAAAGCGCATGCTTGCATGCAGCCTTGACGAGCACCGCGAAAGCTCAAGAAATATGTTTTTATTTCTTGAGCGGTATAGCGACGGGATTCCCCGGTGAATCTCGCTGTGCACGAATTATATTGGTAAAAGAAAGGAAAAAATATGGATTTCACAACATTCACAGAAAAAGTAACAAAAGGGGTACAGGAATTTTTAGGCGGAGAGGTAGACGTAACCGTCCGGGATATTCGGAAGAATAATGGTATTTTTCTAAAGGGAATGACAATGTTTGCAAAAGGATGCAATATGTCTCCCACGATTTATTTAGATGATTTTTACAAAGCATATATTGCCGGAAAGACACTGGCATCCGTAGTGGAAGATATTGTAAAAATTTATGAAAGCACAAAAGTCCGGGGAAACGTAAATATGGATTTCTTCTTGAGTTATGAGAAAATACATAAGCAGATTTATTGCAGGCTTATCAATTATGAAAAAAACAAAGATATATTGGAAGAAATACCACATAGACGATATTTGGATTTGGCTGTTGTATGCTATTTTGCGTATACGAATGAGATGATCGGGAATGGTACTATTATGATTCACAGATCGCATTTGGAAAGCTGGGAAATAACAGAAGAGCAGATGTTAGATAATGCAATAGAAAACACGCAAAATATACTTGGATATAGCAGTTTTAATATGCTGCATATGTTGAGGGATATGTTAATGGAGCGGATTTCCACGGAGCCGGAAGCACTGGCGGAATTCATAGAGGAAACACCTGAGGAATTTACCATGGATTATGTCAGACAGGTTGTGGATGATATGCTGCTTGAGAGCGGGAAAAGACCCATGTATGTAGTAACCAATAGAAACAAATGTCTGGGGGCTGTTTGTATGATGTTTGATCAGGTTATGAACGCTATGGCGGAAGAAATCGGAGAAGGATTTATTATCTTACCAAGTTCTATTCATGAAGTGATTTTGGTTCCTGAAAAAGATGCGGTAGAGACCGGGCGGTTAAAGGAAATCGTGGCAGAAGTAAATGCAGGTCATGTAGAACCGCAGGAAGTATTATCCGATAATATCTATTATTATGACAGGGAGCGTCATGAGGTAATATTGCTATAAATAAGGGCGTCCTGATGGACGCCTTTCCCCTTTTTTTCGGAAGGATTTACCAGTAATATAAGGGAAATCAATGCTAGACACATGCCGGCATTTATGATATTATATTTCGGAGTGATGTAACAGAATTGTGATTTTGCACCTGTAGTCTAACGGATAGAACGGAGGCCTCCGACGCCTTTAATGCAGGTTCGATTCCTGTCGGGTGCATTCTTACATCACCTTGCAGCTGCACAGTGGAACAAGGAAAGAGAGATTATGAAAAAAATAGTATTAAGAATAAGGGATTTTATTGTTGCTTACAGCAAGTATATTTTCCCCATCATATTAATTGCTGTTGTCGCGGTCACGGTTTCCATAGCACTGGGAGCAAGAGAAAGAGGAACTTCCCTGGTGGAAGCGTTTGAAACATCTTCATCCCCGGAGACATCATCGGAATCAGAAGCAGGTGATGAAGCCGGCGAAACATTAACCGGAGAGGGTGATAGTCAGGACGTAACGTATGTTCCGTTGGAACTGAATGCATATCCTGAATTGTGGACGCTTGTTTGCACTTATTATAACGCACTCGGAGTCGGCGATGCGGAAGAAGTGGAAAAGATATGTAATAATGTGGAGGAAATGGAGAAAATAAAAATCCGTGAACTCGGCAAATATATTCAATCTTATCCGGTGGTAGAAGTGTATACGAAACCGGGTCCTGTGGAAAATTCCTATATCGTGTTTGCTTATACGAAAGCGAAGTTCGAGGGATTTGATGAGGAAGTTGCCGGAATCCAGACTTTCTACGTATGTACAGATGAAGAGGGAAAATTGTACTTAAATGAAGGTGAAGTTTCCCAACAGGAGTTAGACTATATTCACTTGATTGTACAACAGGATGATGTGGTAGAACTCAGCAATAAGACCTCTGTGGAATATAGTGATGTTATGGTAGCCAATCCGGAGTTGTTTGAATACATCGCACAGATGGAAAAGGAAATCCGTACCAACACCGGTCTTATTATTGCCCAGCAACAGGGAACACAAACCGGTGACGGAACTCAGACCGGAGATGCTTCCCAGACGGGTGATGGAACCCAGACGGGAGATACCACACAAACAGGAGATACCACCCAGACAGGTGATGGTAGTCAGACGGGGGAAACGGAACAGCCGGAGGTTGTGGAGATTGTATACGGAAAGGCAACAGCTACTGTAAATATCAGAGCTGCTGCAAGTACTACAGCAGAGATAATCGGAAGTTTATCAAAAGGATTACAGATAAGAGTATTGGAAGAGTTGTCTAACGGCTGGAGCAAAGTGGAACATGATGGTGGCGAAGGGTATATAAAGAGCCAGTACCTGGAGCGGAAAGTGATAACCCAGACTACTGAGACCGATACAAATAAGGTAATCGGAACAGTAATTGCAACCACGAATGTCCGGATCCGTGAATTGCCAAGTACAGAAAGTGAAAGACTCGGTATCTTTGTAGAAGGTCAGCAGTTGAAACTTTTGGCAGTGGAAAATGGCTGGTGTAAGGTGCTGTATAATGACAAGGTGGCTTATGTCAGTGAGCAATATGTAAAGAAAAATATAAATTAATTTTATAAAAAGAAGTCGCTTGTGCGGCTTCTTTTTTTGATGGAAACCAGGACATCGTTATGATTGGTATAGTTTTTCGAAACAGAGGAAATGCTATCAACAAAAAGGAGGTATAATATGAGAACAAGTGATATTGCAATTTATAGGGAAGTGCAGCGGAATGCGGAAATGGCGATGAAAGCAATTGATACGGTATCCGACAAAGTATATAACGATGAACTGAACCGGAATCTGACAGGTCAGATTATTAAATATTCTCAGATAAAAAATAAAGCATTGGATAAGTTGTATGAGGCAAAGGTACAGCCGTATCATGCCAATAAATTGTCAGAACTTATGTTGGTTGGTGGCATTCATTCAAAGACCATATTAAATACCAGTACCAGTCATATTGCGGAGATGGTGATACAGGGAAGCAGTAGAGGGATAACGGAAATGCAACGGGTTTTGAATCGCAATGATAATGCGGCGGAGGGCTCTGTTGAGTTGGCAAAAGAGTTAATGCAGATGGAAGAAAAGTCGATACAAGGATTAAAACGTTTCCTTTGACTTAAGATTGTATACAGGAATACCCTTATACAAAATGCACAAAAAATGGTAAAAAACTTTTACAATTTAATGGGATAAAGCACATTGTCAATTTAAATATCTCATTATATAATAAGACAGGATGAAAAAGTTCCCATACATGTATATGAAGGAGGAAAATGACATGTCATATGTAGATGAGGTTATTGCGAAAGTATCTGAGAAAAATGCTTCAGAACCTGAGTTCTTACAGACTGTTGAGGAGGTATTATCTTCCCTTAAGCCTGTAGTAGAGAAAAATGAAGAAGAATACAGAAAGGCAGCTTTGCTTGAAAGAATGTGCGAACCGGAAAGAGTAATTGAGTTCCGTGTTGCATGGGTGGATGACAACGGACAGACACAGGTAAACCGTGGTTATCGTGTACAGTTTAACGGAGCTATCGGACCTTACAAGGGAGGTCTTCGTTTCCATCCTTCTGTAAACTTGTCTATCATGAAATTCTTAGGCTTTGAGCAGACATTTAAAAATAGTTTGACAACACTTCCCATGGGTGGTGCTAAGGGTGGTTCTGACTTTGACCCCCGCGGTAAGAGCGATGGAGAAGTTATGAGATTCTGTCAGGCATTTATGACAGAGTTGTATCGTCACATCGGTCCGGACGTAGACGTTCCTGGAGGTGATATCGGTGTTGGCGGAAAAGAAATCGGTTATATGTATGGACAGTACCGTCGTATCAGAGGTGCATTTGAAAATGGTACATTAACCGGAAAAGGCCGTTCTTACGGTGGTTCCCTGATCCGTCCCGAAGCAACAGGTTATGGTGCAGTTTACTATACATGCGAAGTATTAAAGCATGAAGGTGAAACAATCGAAGGAAAGACATTTGCATTGTCCGGTTTCGGTAACGTGGCATGGGGTGCTGCAAAGAAAATTGCTGAGTTGGGCGGTAAGGCAGTTACAATCTCCGGTCCTGACGGATATATCTATGATCCCGATGGAATTGTAACAGAAGAAAAGATTGACTACTTACTTGAAATGCGTGCTTCCGGACGTGATAAGGTTCAGGATTACGCAGATAAATTCGGATGCCAGTTCTTCCCCGGTGAGAAGCCTTGGGGGGTTAAGGTTGACGTTGTAATGCCTTGTGCTACCCAGAACGACGTTAACATGGAGCAGGCTAAGAAGATCGCTGCAAATGGCGTAAAATATTACATAGAAGTTGCAAATATGCCCACAACCAATGATGCATTGAAGTTCTTGATGGAACAGCCTAACGTTATTGTTGCTCCTTCCAAGGCAGTTAATGCAGGTGGTGTACTTGTATCCGGTCTCGAAATGAGCCAGAACAGTGAGCGTTACAGCTGGACTGCAGAAGAAGTAGATTCTAAATTGCATCAGATTATGATTAGCATTCATGATGAATCTGCTAAGGCTGCTGAGAAGTATGGCTTGGGCTACAATCTGGTTGCAGGCGGTAACATCGCAGGCTTCCTGAAGGTGGCTGAAGCAATGATGGCACAGGGTGTAATGTAAAATAATATAAACCACATTGATTTGGAAACAAATAACTCCCGTAAACAGGAAAGACCAAAAAGGTTTTTTGTTTACGGGAGTTTTTATTTTATTTATTCACTTTGAAGCGGAATACGTTCCAGGAAATGGATTTTACGTTACCGTTTAATTTACCGTCTGCAAAGGTGGATTCTTTATTAACTACCGGAGTGATAGCGTCCGGGTTTTCATAGGTGTTTGCCTTTTCCAGATCGTCGGTATACATTTCCAGATGTTCAATGAAGGTCAGGTTTTCGAAACCGGAAAGATCCAGTTCCAAATCATTGTCAGATTCCCAGTTACGGTTGATGACAAAGATATTCAATTCACCGGATTCCTTATCGTATGCAGCTGCAGTGTCGATAAAATCAACCTTCTCCTGTTCGTAGTACTGGTTGGTATCGTCCACGATATAGCTGGGGATATCGTAAGTATCACAATCTACGCTGGTGCGCAGGGATGTGCCGCGTCCATATTTCATCAGATGAGTGTAGGGATGTGCACTTGCGGTGCTCCAGATATGCTCCTTATTGGTGGAGGCCAGTACGTGAAGTCCGCCTGTCATACATGCAATCTTGACTCTGTCAGCGTGACGGATAAAGGTCAGGAGAGTGGAGGCGTTGGCAATTGCCTGTAACATGTCACTGCCGCCTCTGAAACCGTGCTCCGGCATGTTGTCGGGATCGTATTTGGTAAAGCCACGGTTAGGGTCAAAATTGTAGTGGGTCTTATAGTGGAGATATTCGCCTCTGCCATAGTGAAGTTCACCGCCGGGACGCATCATGGTTGCATATTCATCAAAGGAAATCATCATTTTTTTAGGGGATTTCAGTTTCGCTGCAACATAATCGCAGATGGCAATTTCTGTATTTATATAATCTTCAAAGTATCTGGACGCACCAAGATAAGTGGGTAGGTCGCCCAAAAGAACAGACTGATAATGGTGCATGGATATGTAGTCGACGCTGTGATAACATTCGGTAAGGGCTGTTAAATCCCATTCCGGGTAGTGCAGCATATTGGGGGAACAGGAAACACAGGCAACGGTTTCAATACGGGGATCCACCCATTTCATCAGTTTGGACGTTTCGTTTGCCAAAAGTCCGTATCCTTTAGGATTGTTCTGGTAAGAACCAATCTGCCAGTAACCGTCAACTTCATTTCCAAGATACCAGATTTTAACATTGTATGGCTCTTCATGGCCGTATTCTTTGCGTAGGTCAGACCAATAAGTACCGCCCTCATGATTTGTATACTCTACAATTTTTACCGCGTCATTGATGTCTCCTGTACCAAGATTAATGGTGTAAAGAGGTTCCGTTCCGGTCATTTCGGACCATTTGAGATATTCGTCATGACCAACTTCGTTGGTGTAATATTGGTGCCAGGAAAGGTCGAGATGGGCCTTTCGCTGTTCCTTGGGGCCGATTGAATCCTTCCAGTCCCAACCGGATACAAAGTTACCGCCGGGGAGACGGACTGCGGGAAGGGGAGTGGATTTAATGGCATCAATAAAATCATGGCGGAGCCCCATTTCATCTGCAGTAGGATGTTTGGGATTGAACATGCTTCCGTTCACCATGTTTCCGATAGGCTCTAAGAATGCGGAGTAGATTCTGGGTGAAATTTCTCCGATTTCATAGGCCGGATGTACAGTTACTTTTGCTTTTTTAGGCATCGTTTTTTCCTCCATACTATATAGCTTTTTCCAATATATAAAATTATAACAAGTTTCCCGTGGGACTGCAATGGCAGTATTGTTTTGATTGGAATTTATGATATAATATTACATATTAGAAAAAAAATTTGCTTTGATATTGACTTTTTATAAAAAAAGCGTTATTATCCAAAGAGTACTTTAGAACTTTAAAGTGTAACGGTTTAAAGTGCGAATAAGAACTCCGGGAGGCTATTTATGGAAAGAAAGAATGGTAACTTGATTGCATTCAGACCGGACATCAAAGTGGTGGATTGTACACTCCGTGACGGTGGTCTGGTAAATAATTTTGCATTTACGGATGAGTTTGTAAAAGATTTATATCGTACAAACATCAAAGCCGGTGTGGATTATATGGAATTCGGTTATAAAGCGTCCAAGGATATTTTCAGTAAAGAGGATTACGGCAAATGGAAATTCTGTGAGGAAGAAGATATCCGTGCTGTAGTTGGAAATAATGATTTTGACTTGAAAATTGCAGTTATGGCGGATGTGGGCAGAACCGATTATAAAAATGATATTTTGAAAAAAGAAGATAGTGTGATTGATATGGTGCGTACTGCAACATACATTCATCAGATTCCGGCAGCAATTGAGATGATACAGGATGCCCATGAAAAGGGCTATGAGACAACTGTCAACATTATGGCAATATCAAAGGTGCGAGAGGATGAACTTCAAAAAGGTCTGGAACTTCTGGCAGAGTGTGATGTGGATGTAATCTATCTGGTAGACAGCTTTGGGGCATTTTATCCGGAGCAGATTCATTCCCTTACGGATATGTACATGAATGTAGCAGAAAAGCATGGGAAGAAAATAGGTATTCATACTCACAATAACCAGCAGCTTGCTTTTGCAAATACCATAGAAGCGGTGGTAAATGGTGCCAGTTTGCTTGATGCAACCGTAAGCGGTATGGGAAGAGGAGCAGGAAACTGCTATATGGAATCCTTACTGGGATTCCTTCGTAACCCCAAATATAATCTTGTACCGGTTATGGATTTTGTGCAAAAGTACATTCAGGCAGAAAGAGACAAAGGCAATACATGGGGATATGATATTCCTTACTTACTCACCGGTATTTTGAATTGCCATCCTTCCTCTGCAATTAAATTTATAAAGGATAACAGAACAGATTATTCCAGATTTTATCAGGAACTGTTGGATAATATGTAATAACAAAACGGAAGTTGGAAATGCTATGTGGTTTCCAACTTCTTTTTTTTTGCGGTGTTTATACGAAGGATGCAAATTGTATGAAAAACAAAGAATATTGCAGGAAATATTCATTGCGGGTGCTTCAAATTTATGATAAACTATTAAATAAGTATAAAATGTTAGAAATTACATTTATGCGGTAAGGGATTAAGGTGGGCGTTACAGATGATGAAAAGAAGTGTGCAGGCTTGTGTTTTAGCAGGTTTTTTGGTTGTTCTGATTTTTTGCGGATTTTTAGGTAGTTCGGCAAGTGCAGGAGCAAATCAGGTAAGCACAGGTGGCAAAAATAACCAAGTGGCAGAGAGTACAGAACCGGTTCCTCCTACGGTTGAGGAGATGGATTTACAGCCGGCTTATGTAGAAAGTGTAACCTTGGATTCCGGTTTGTTGCCGGAGAGACCCTTGACAGCAGGGGAGAAAGAAACTGTTATGGGTGAGGTTTTCGCAGCAGAGAGACCTTACCTGATTGGTATTGACCCCGGACATCTGGGTTATACCGGTGGAGAGAAGAAATGGTTTAACACCGGTGCAGTAAGTGTTTACTCCGGTAAAGTGGAGTATGAGTTTACGCTGGAACTGGCTCTATGTCTGAAGGAAGAATTGATCTCCCGCGGATATGACGTATATTTGGTGCGTGATACAAATGAACAGGATGAGTTCCCTTACGACTACGGCCATCGCTCTGAAGCAATCAATCAGATGGGTTGCGATATTATGCTCGGTCTTCATTGGGACAGTTATGATGATTCAAAAGTAACAGGATATCATGTGATTTACCAGTATAAAAATAATGACAGTTATAAATTGGCAGAATTAGTCAGTGCAGATTACGGTAAAGTGGTAAAAGGCACCATTAAACGTCGTAGCGAGCCGGTTGGCAGAGACGACTTGTGGGAACTGAATGCGGTTACCATGCCCGGCATTTTTGTGGAGTGCGGTTTTGCTTCTAATGCCACTGAGGCAAGATTTTTGGAGGATCCCGATAATCAGGAACTGATGGCATACGGTATTGCTGATGGTATTGATGCTTACTTCGAATATTGGGAAGAAAAGCAGGCAGAATTGGAAGCAGAAGGAAACTCTGAGGTGTCCACAGAAACAGAAGAGACAGGAAATAATAACTAAGGAATCTGATTAGTACATATGAGAGTAATGAATCTTTGGTTCATTACTCTTTTTAGTTGCGAAGAGATGGAAAAATGGGTAATATAGTAAGAGGGAAATTTTGTAAAGGAGCAGATACGGTGGCAGAACAAATAAAAGAACCAACACGTCTAAATAAATATCTGGCTTCCTGCGGTGTGTGTTCCAGAAGGGATGCGGACCGGCTTATTTCCGACGGAAGAGTGAAAGTGAACGGAAGCGTTGCAAGTATGGGAACCAAGGTGCTTCCGGGAGATTTAGTGGAAGTAAATGGGAAAAGGCTTTCCGGCCAAGAGGAAAAGAGAGTTCTCGCTTTTTATAAACCGGTTGGTGTTACCTGTAGTGAGAGAGACCGCCATGCAGAAAAACTGATTATGGATATGATAAAGTATCCGGTCAGGGTTACCTATGCAGGAAGATTGGACAAGGATTCGGAAGGTTTACTGATTCTCACAAATGATGGGGAATTAATTGATGCCATGATGCGTGGTGCCAATGCCCACGAAAAAGAATATGTAGTGAAAGTGGATAAAGAAATTACAGATGAATTTCTTGAGGAGATGGCAAAGGGAGTTTATCTGAAGGAATTGGAAAGAACAACCCGTCCCTGTATTTTGGAAAAACAGGGAAAATATACTTTTAAAATTGTTTTGACCCAGGGACTGAACAGACAAATCCGCCGAATGTGCAAGGCGTTAGGTTTTGAAGTAAAGACCTTAAAGCGTGTGCGGGTGATGAATATCAAATTGGAAGGCCTGATTCCCGGAAAATACCGTGAGATTAAAGGGGAAGAACTGGATGAATTATACAACGGTTGCGGTATGAAAGGGAAAGTCTGAAGAAACGGGAACTGCAAATAAGTAAAATAATGAAACGGAGTTTGTGAATATGGAATCTCCTAAATTAATCAGAATAAAAGAATTGGTAGAACTCTTAAACGAAGCATCTAAGGCCTATTATGCGGAGGATAGAGAGATTATCAGCAATTTTGAATATGACAGATTGTATGACGAATTAGAGGCCCTTGAGAAGGAGACCGGTATCGTGCTGGCAAAAAGTCCTACAGTTTCGGTGGGCTATGAGGCGGTGGATGAGCTGCCCAAAGAACGTCATGAGTCAGCTATGCTTTCCCTTGGAAAGACCAAGAGCAGGGAAGAACTGCAGGACTGGCTTTTGGACAAGGAAGGATTACTTAGTTGGAAATTAGATGGTCTTACCATTGTGTTGACATATAAGGAAGGAAAACTGGTAAAGGCAGTAACCAGGGGGAACGGTGAAATCGGTGAGGTGATTACCAATAACGCCAAAACCTTTAAAAATCTGCCTCTTTCCATTCAATATAAGGGTGAGCTGATTCTTCGTGGAGAAGCGGTTATCACCTATGAAGATTTTGAGAAAATTAACGCAGAAATAGAAGATGCGGATGCCAAATATAAAAATCCCCGAAACCTTTGCAGCGGAAGTGTACGCCAGCTGAATAATGAGATTACGGCTAAGCGAAATGTACGCTTCTATGCCTTTGCGTTGGTGAAAGCGGAGGATGTGGATTTTGGAAATTCAAGAATGGCGCAGTTTGAGTTTCTGGGCAAACAGGGCTTCGATGTGGTGGAATACCATAAGGTGGATAGAGACACCATTCTGCAACAGATTGAAGATTATGCGGAAAAAATCAAGACTTATAATATCCCTTCTGATGGTTTGGTTCTGAATTATGAGGATATTGCCTATGGACAGTCTCTCGGCAGAACGGCTAAGTTTCCCAGAGATGCCATTGCCTTTAAATGGGCGGACGAAATCCGTGAGACCATCCTTACCGAAATAGAGTGGAGTCCCAGCCGTACCGGGCTGATTAATCCGGTGGCTATTTTCGAGCCTGTGGAACTGGAAGGAACCACTGTAAGCAGGGCCTCCGTACACAACATTAGTATTGTAAAAGAATTGAAGCTTGGTATTGGTGATAGGATTACGGTCTATAAAGCAAATATGATTATCCCACAGATTGCAGATAACCTGACGGGAAGCGGAAAGTTGGAAATTCCCTGCACCTGTCCTGCGTGCGGCGGCGAGACAGAGATTAAGAGACTGAATGAGACAGAGGCCTTATATTGTACCAATCCGGATTGTGCGGCAAAGAAAATCAAGGCATTTACTTTGTTTGTAAGCAGAGATGCCATGAATATTGACGGACTGTCAGAGGCTACCTTGGAAAAATTTATCGGAAAGGGCTATATCCATGAATTTGCGGATTTGTTTCATCTGGCTGAGTTTAAAGATGAGATTACACAGATGGAGGGCTTTGGGGAGAAATCCTATAACAATCTGATACAAAGTGTGGAAACAGCCCGGAAAACCACCCTTCCCAGAGTGATTTACAGTCTTGGAATCCCGGGGATCGGTGTGGCAAATGCAAAGGTGTTAGCGAAGTATTTTGAATATGATTTAGAGAAAATCCAAAATGCCACTGTCGGGGAGCTTAGCCAAATTGAAGGTGTGGGCGACGTGATGGCAAATGCCATTGTAAGCTACATGGCATCGGAAAAGAACAGAGAAAGGCTGGTAGCACTTTGCAGGGAATTAGTAATAGAGATTCCGGTTGTGAATACAGAAAGCCAGACTCTTACAGGAAAGAATTTTGTGGTAACCGGTAGTTTAAACCATTTTGCAAACAGAGATGAATTGAAAGCGTTGATTGAGGAAAAGGGTGGCAAGGTAACCGGAAGCGTGACAAGCAAGACAGAGTGTCTGATTAACAATGACATTACCTCAAATTCTTCCAAGAATAAAAAAGCAAAAGAATTACAGGTCCCCATTTTAACAGAAGAGGACTTTATGGAAAAATATTTACAGTAGGAGGACATTTTAAATGCCTATTAAGACTCAAAGTAACCTTCCTGCAAAGGAAATACTGGAAAATGAAAATATATTTGTGATGGATGAAAACCGTGCGCTTCATCAGGATATCCGTCCCTTGCAGGTATGTATTTTAAATATTATGCCTGTAAAGCAGGATACGGAATTGCAGATTTTGCGTGCTCTTTCCAATACACCCCTGCAGGTGGACGTAACCTTTTTGAATGTAAAAAGCCATGTGTCCCTAAATACTTCCGCAAACCATTTAAATCAGTTTTATGTGACGCTGGATGACATCCGTTACCGTAAATTTGACGGACTGATTATTACCGGGGCACCGGTGGAGGATATTACCTTTGAAGAAGTTGATTATTGGGAGGAAATCTGTGAAATCATGGACTGGGCAGAAACCCATGTAACTTCTACCCTTCATATTTGCTGGGGAGCACAGGCGGGTTTTTATCATTATTACGGTATTCAGAAGCGTCAGCTGTCGGAAAAACTGTTTGGTGTGTATGAGCATAAAGTGGCCAACCGGAAAATACCTTTGGTAAGAGGCTTTGATGATATTTTCCTGGCACCCCACAGCAGACATACGGAGACACCGGCTGCAGACATCCATGCCTGTGAAGCACTGACTGTTTTGGCGGAATCGGATGATGCAGGTGTATTCCTTGCCATTGCAGAGGATGGAAAGAAGATTTTCGTAAACGGTCATCCGGAATATGACCGTTACACATTAAATAACGAATATTTCAGGGATTTAAACAAGGGGCTTCCCATTCATGTTCCCTACAACTATTATCCGGATGATGACCCGGAGAAAAAACCTCTGTTACAGTGGCGGTCCCACAGTAACAACCTTTACAGCAATTGGCTGAATTATTACGTGTACCAGATGACACCTTACGAGCTGTAAGGATAACAATATACAACAAAAACGGAATCAGTGAGGAGAGAAAAATGAATTATAAGGTTTT
The DNA here is from genome assembly GCA_045589155.1 of Lachnospiraceae bacterium. GTDB lineage: Bacteria > Bacillota > Clostridia > Lachnospirales > Lachnospiraceae > Acetatifactor. The sequence continues at coordinate 9,259 of JAZNGC010000016.1, read as the reverse complement.
GGCATTAATTATTATCGGAATTACTTTTGTGTTTAACACACTTATGGAGTATCTTGATTTACAGGCACTGAAAAGGGAAGTACCTGACAATGTAAAGGATATTTACAACAAAGAAGACTACGACAAATGGATGGAGTATTACAAAGAGAAATGTAAGTTATCCTTTGTAAGACATATTGTAAGTTATGCTATTACTTTTGCGTTAATCGGATTTGATGTATATGCACTTTTATTAGGCTTAACCGGTACGGAAAATGTTTACACGGCGGCAGTAGTAATTATTATTTTGGATACGGTAATTTCTATGCTGTGGTCCATTCCCTTTTCCTACAAGGCAAACATGGGAATTGAACAGAAATATGGTTTTAACAGAATGACAAACAAGATTTTTGTGGTGGACTGCATTAAGGAATTGATTATCAATCTGGCTCTTATGTGTGGTCTGATTTGCATTTTTGTTTTGATACATACCACCTTGGGTGATTGGCTGCTTGTAGCATTTACAGGCGTTATGCTTCTGGTGCTTCTTGTTATGGTGTTTGTTTCACCTTTCATGGCAAAGATTTACAACAAATTGGAGTCTCTGCCGGAAGGAGAACTGAGAGACAAATTGACCGCTCTTTTGGAGAGCAACGGATGTACTGTGAAGGACATTAAGGTGTCTGACGGTTCCAAGCGTTCTTCCAAGGCAAACGCGTATTTCTCCGGCTTTGGAAAAACAAAGACTATTGTACTTTTTGATACTTTGCTGGAACAGATGACAGAGGATGAGATTGTGGCTGTTTTTGCCCACGAGATGGGACATAACAAACACAAGGATACATTGAAATTATATTGTATTAATATCTTTAATATTGTACTTATGGTAGTAATGGCGTGGGCTCTTGTTTCTTTCCCGGAGATTTATAAGGAATTTGGATTTGAGTCCTTGAACTATGGTTTTGCATTTGTGCTTTTAGGAAGTGTCTGCATGGCATTTACATCTCCTTTTGTAGGACTGTTTGCAAGCTTGTTCTCCAGAAAATTTGAGTATGCTGCAGACCGTTTTGCAGCAGAGAATGGCTATGGGGAGGCTCTTATTTCCGGATTGAAAAAATTGACGAAAAACAATTTTGCATGTTTGACTCCACATCCCGTTGTAGTAAAACTCACTTATTCCCATCCTACAACCAGTGACAGAATTGCTTATCTTGAGAAATGCATGGAGAAGAAAAAAGATGGCAAATAGAATTGGCTGGTTTGCAAGACCGCCTAAGTTTAAAAACAGAATGATAATTATGATTCTGGGAATTCTTGCCCAGGGGCTTGGCTTGTCTTTGCTGATGAAGATTAACCTGGGAACGGATCCCTGTTCCTGTCTGACCCAGGGTGTCATTAACTTTGTACCCATTACCTTTGGAACGGCACAGCTTTTATGCCATTTGGTGACATTTATTTTTGTATTGATTTATGACAGAAGTAAAATCGGTTTTGGAACTATCGGAAATATGGTGTGCCTTGGTTACGTGACGGATTTCTTTACCTGGATTTGGGATAAGTCAGTACCGGAAGGGTTTTGGGAACAGGGATATATAAATTGGATTTTTCTGATTCCTGCATTACTGATTTTTATCTGTGGTGCGGCGGCGTATATGACGGCAGGACTGGGAACATCACCCTATGATGCCATTCCTTTTATCGTGTCCACGCATATGCCGAAGGTATCTTTTAAAATAATCCGTATTATTTGGGATTCCTGTTTTACGGTGGCAGGATTTTTGCTTGGCGGTGAAGTTGGTATCGTGACAATTGCCATGGCATTTTTCTTAGGTCCTGTTATTACCTGGTTCCAAAAGAAATTGGAAGTGTTTATTTCATAGGTAAATAGAAGAGATTAAAAAACGAGTATTTCAGATTAACTTGAAATACTCGTTTTAATTTTACTTATCTTTTACATTCTTCTGTGCGGTAGAAAGCATCAGCTTAATCCGGTTAAGCTGATTTACCTCACTGGCACCCGGGTCATAGTCGATGGCAACAATGTTTGACTCCGGATATGCTTTTCTGAGAGCCTTAATAACGCCTTTACCAACCACATGGTTTGGCAGACAGGCAAAGGGCTGACAGCATACAATATTGGGAACGTTACTGTGAATCAGCTCCACCATTTCTCCGGTAAGGAACCAGCCTTCACCGGTCTGGTTACCGATGGATACAATGGGCTTTGCATATTCTACCAGATTATAAATGGAAGCAGGCGGGTCAAAGTTCTTACTCTTTTCAAATTCCTTGCGGGCTGCTCCACGGAAAAATTCCACGACCCGGATTCCCAGCTTCGCAATAATGGCAGATTTTTTGCTCATTCCCAGTTCATCAGCCTTATATATCTGATTGTAGAAGCAATAGAGCAGGAAATCAACCAAGTCGGGCATAACTGCCTCAGCGCCTTCCGATTCTAACAGTTCCACCAGATGGTTGTTTCCGGCGGGAGAGAACTTCACTAAAATCTCACCTACAATACCCACTCTGGGCTTTTTCACATCTGTAATGGGGATGGCATCAAAGTCACGGATGATTTCACGGCAAAGCTTATTAAACTTTCGGAAACTAAGATGTTTAGCGGAGACAAAATCACGGGTGACTTCCAGCCATTTTTTATGTACGGCATCTACACTGCCGGGTTCTTTTTCGTAAGGACGCATGTGGTAAACACAACGCATAAAGATATCTCCGAATACACCGGCATAGGAAATGCGCATTAATAAATCTGCATTGATGTGGAAACCGGGGTTTTTCTCGATGCCTCCAAGGTTTAAGGAGATAACGGGAATGTGGCCCATTCCTGCTTTTTCCAATGCACGTCGGATAAAGCCGATATAGTTAGTTGCACGGCAACCGCCACCGGTCTGGGTGATAATCAGGGCGGTGCGGTCTAAGTCATATTTGCCCGACTGCAGTGCTTCCATCAGCTGTCCAACTACCAAAAGAGAAGGGTAGCAGGCGTCATTGTTCACATATTTTAGTCCCACGTCCACGGAATGCTTATTGTCGTTTGACAGAACCTCAAAATTATAGCCGGCAGATTGGAAGGCTGCCTCTACAATGTCAAAGTGAATGGGGGACATCTGGGGACAGAGAATGGTATATTTCTTTCTCATTTCCTCAGTAAACTGCACTTTGTTAATGGCAGAGGATTTGATTTCCCTCTTCTTGTTTTGCTTCTCCTTTACCTTCAGGGCGGAGAGCAGGGAGCGGATACGGATTCTTGCTGCTCCCAGATTGTTTACCTCGTCGATTTTCAGGCAGGTATAGATTTTGTCGGAACCGGACAGGATATCATTTACCTGGTCGGTGGTTACAGCATCCAGACCGCAACCGAAGGAGTTAAGTTGAATTAAATCTATATTTTCCACGGTTTTTACGTAGCTTGCGGCAGCGTAGAGACGGGAGTGGTACATCCACTGGTCCATGACAATAAGAGGACGCTCGGGACCTGCCAGATGGGAAATGGAATCCTCGGTCAGAACGGCAATGTCATAGGAGGTAATCAGCTCCGGAATACCATGGTTGATTTCCGGGTCTACATGGTAGGGACGGCCGGCGAGGACAATACCCCGTTTTCCGTTTTCGTTCAGCCACGCAATAGTTTCTTCCCCTTTTGCCATTATATCTTTTCGGGCACAGGACATTTCTTCCCAGCCGGCTGATACAGCAGCTTTGATTTCAGCAGCGGGAATCTCCGTAAATTCTTTAATCAGTGCGGCGGAAATGGTTTCCGTATCTCTAAAGGACATAAAAGGGTTGCGGAAAATAATTTCACCACGTCCGATTTCTTCCACGTTATTTTTTATGTTTTCGGAATATGAGGTTACAATAGGACAGTTAAAATGGTTGTTTGCGTCCTCAAATTCCTTTCTTTCATAAAAAATGGAAGGATAGAAGATGAAATCCACTTTCTGTCTGATAAGCCAGGTCACATGTCCGTGAGCCAACTTTGCGGGATAACATTCTGATTCGCTGGGAATGGATTCAATACCCAGTTCGTAAATTTTACGGTTAGAGCTGGGAGAGAGAACCACCTTGTAACCAAGCTTCGTAAAGAAGGTGAACCAGAAAGGATAATTTTCATACATGTTTAAGACTCTGGGAATACCTACGGTTCCTCTGGGTGCCTGATCCAAGGGAAGGGCTTCGTAGGAGAAGAGTCTCTTTAACTTATAGTCAAAAAGATTGGGTACGTTGGAATCGTTTTTGGTTTTTCCAAGGCCCCGTTCACAGCGGTTGCCGGAAATGTACTGACGTCCGCCGGTAAATTTGTTGATAGTCAGACGACAGTTGTTGGTGCAGCCTTTACATTTTGCCATGCTTGTCTCAAACTGCAGGGCATCGATTTTTTCAAAAGGCAGCATACTGGTTTCATAGCCTTCCGTATAGCGGTCACGGGCGATGAGAGCAGCCCCGAAAGCACCCATAATACCGGCAATGTCCGGACGGATGGCCTCACAGTTTGCAATTTTTTCAAAACTGCGCAGAACAGCATCGTTATAAAAAGTACCGCCCTGGACAACAATATTTTTACCAAGCTCCGATGCATCGGAAACCTTGATAACCTTAAAGAGGGCATTCTTGATAACGGAATAAGCAAGACCGGCGGAGATGTCCGCTACGGAAGCTCCTTCCTTTTGTGCCTGTTTTACCTTAGAGTTCATAAATACGGTACAACGGGTTCCAAGGTCAATGGGATGTGATGCAAAAAGGGCAGCCTTTGCGAAATCCTGTACACTGTAATTCAAGGATTTTGCAAAGGTTTCGATAAAGGAACCGCAACCGGAGGAGCAGGCTTCGTTAAGCTGTACGCTGTCAACGGTCTGGTTTTTGATTTTGATACATTTCATATCCTGGCCGCCGATATCAAGAATACAGTCTACGTCAGGATTAAAGAATGCTGCAGCATTGTAGTGGGCAACGGTTTCCACTTCGCCGTCATCCAAAAGAAAAGCAGCCTTCATCAGTGCTTCCCCGTAGCCGGTGGAACAGGAGCGTACGATTTTAACGCCCTGGGGAAGTTGCGCGTAAATTTCCCGGATGGAACGGATGGCAGTAGTTAAAGGGCTGCCGTCATTGCCGGAGTAAAAGGAATAAAGCAGGGAGCCGTCCTCACCAATCAGTGCGATTTTTGTGGTGGTGGAGCCTGCATCAATTCCTAAAAATGCGTTACCGCTGTAATCTGCCAAGGGTGCAGTTTTTACGTGGTGGGTATTATGCCTGTCCAGAAAGGAAGCGTACTCGGCAGGATTTGCAAAAAGAGGGTCCATACGCTCTACTTCAAACTCCATTTTGATATCGGAAGATAATTTATCCACCATTTCAGACATGGTGTAAGCCACATCTTCCTTTGCATTCAGGGCAGATCCGATGGCTGCAAACAGGTGGGAGTTGTCTGCGTCAATAATATGCTCGTCGTCCAATTTCAAGGTACGGACAAAGGCAGCTTTCAGTTCAGATAAGAAATGAAGAGGACCACCTAAAAATGCCACATGACCGCGAATAGGTTTACCGCAGGCAAGGCCGCTGATGGTCTGGTTAACAACTGCCTGAAAAATAGATGCAGAGAGATCCTCCTTTGTAGCACCGTCGTTGATAAGGGGCTGGATATCTGTCTTTGCAAATACGCCGCAACGGGCAGCGATAGTATATAATGAATTGTAATTTTTTGCATACTCATTTAAGCCGGAGGCATCGGTCTGAATCAGGGACGCCATCTGGTCAATAAAGGAACCTGTACCGCCGGCACAGATACCATTCATGCGTTGTTCTACGTTACCACCCTCAAAGTAGATGATTTTTGCATCTTCGCCTCCAAGTTCAATGGCAACGTCTGTCTGGGGAGCCAGTTCTTTTAAAGAAGTGGCAACCGCAATAACTTCCTGGGTAAAAGGTACACCCAAGTGATTTGCTAATGTCAGTCCCCCCGAACCGGTAATCATAGGGTGAAGAGTGATGTTTCCTAATTGCTCATAGGCTTTTTTCAGCAGGCCGGAAAGGGTTTCGCGGATGTTCGCAAAATGTCTTTCGTAGTCCGAAAACAATATATTGTGTTTGTCATCTAAAATAGCGATTTTGACTGTGGTTGAGCCAATGTCGATACCTAGGGTGTGTTTCATAAATCAAATTCCTTTCCTTCATCAAAACAAGGTAATACCAATTACTTCCTTATATATGTAAAATTTGGCATACACGGCTATTATACGACAGTAATCCCCAAAAAGCAACGAACAAAGCTTGACGAAATTTAGTCTAGTAGAGCGATAAACTAAAAATTATAAAGAAGTAAATTTTATCTTAAATCGGGGTTTCTTCAGTTTACTTATTTGGGGTGTAATGGTAGAATATATTCGAATGCGATTTGAAAAATGCGGAGGATTTTTATGCGGCCAATGAGCAAATTTGAAAAGAAATTCGGGAGGTATGCAATTCCGAATCTGACTTCTATATTAATTGCCTGTTATGCGGTGGGATATCTGTTGGATATGTTTGCACCTACAGTGTTAAATTACCTGACTTTGAATCCTTATTTGATTTGTCGGGGACAGGTGTGGAGAGTGATTACCTGGGTAGTAGTACCGCCTACGACAGGCAATCTGTTTTCCCTGCTTTTAATGTTGTATTTGTACTGGTCACTTGGATCGTCCTTGGAGAGGGCATGGGGAACCTACCGGTATAATGTCTACATGTTTTCCGGAATTCTGCTGACAGTACTGGGCAGCTTTGTAACCATGGGACTTAGTTATCTGATGTACGGTGAAGCTTGGGAATTGATGACACAGGTAGGTGCACTTTGCTTTAGTACAAACTATATTAACATGTCAATTTTTCTTGCTTTTGCTGTGACCTTCCCGGATATGCAGTTACTCCTTATGTTCATCATTCCCATCAAGGTAAAATGGCTGGGAGTTGTGTATGGCGTCATGGTTGTCTGGGACTTTATTAACGGAGCGTATTTTAATCTGGGAAGTATGGGGACACTGGACGCAAGTATGTTCAGAAGGGTAGCGATTCTGTTCTCCCTGCTTAACTTTATTATCTTCTTCTTCACATCAAGACGATTTATTATGAGTCCCAAGCAGATGAAAAGAAGACAAGAGTTTAAAAAGGAACTCCACCGGGCACAGAGTGGAATTACCAGACATAAATGTGCGATTTGCGGCAGAACCGATGAGTCGGATCCGGATTTGGAATTCCGCTTCTGCTCCAAATGTAACGGAAACTATGAGTATTGTCAGGAACATTTATTTACCCATAAACATGTGGAATAAGGAAGGTTAAAAGATGGATAGAGAGGTTTTATTTGCCAAAACCCTTGAAGCGGTTCGAAAGACTGCCAAAGAGCAGGGAAACTGTATCAGTGAAGAGCAGGTGGAGGAGGCTTTTGCCCCCCTTGGACTGGATAAAGAACAGATGGCACTGGTTTACGATTTTTTGGAAAAACACAAAATCGGTATCGGTGAACCTGTGAATGTGGATGATTATCTGACAGATGAAGAAAAAAATTATCTGGAAGTCTATTTGGAAGAGTTAAAGGAATTGGAGCCGGTAAGCGAAGGGCAGGCACAGGCCATTACCCTTTCTGCCATGGCAGGAGATATCACCGCCCAGCATAAGCTGACGGAAATTTATTTGTCCCAGGTGGTGGACCTTGCAAAACTGTACAGCGGCCAGGGAGTGGCGATTGAGGACTTGATCGGAGAGGGCAATGTGGCACTTGCTATGGGCGTGTCCATGCTGGGCTGCCTTGAAAATGCTACGGAGGCCCAAGGGATGCTTGGCAAAATGATTATGGACGCTATGGAGGAATACATTTCCGAAAACGCGGAAGAAAGTAAAAAAGATAAGCGGGTAGAGGAAAAAGTAAACAAGGTGGCAGAGGCAGCAAAAGCACTGGCAGATGACCTTGGAAGAAAAGTGACCATGGAAGAACTTGCCCGGGAGAGTGGCATGTCCTTAAAGTCCATTCAGGATGCTATGCGTATCAGCGGTTTTAAAATTGAAGACCTGGAGGGCGGAGAATAGGCATGACAGTTTACGAAGATTATAAATATGTGATGCAAGATGCGGGTAACATTTATCTTGGCGCAAAATATACATACGAGGAACTGATAGAAAATGAGGATGTTACCTTTAAACTGCGGACCATATTACACAAATATTTTTTAGGGGAACTGGATATGGACCCTGCCACCACACTGGAAAGCCATTTTTACTTTATGGAGCCCAAGGGCTTTGTGTATGAGGCCTGCAAGCAGTTGAAACTGAAAGTAAAATATGCTGAGGTAGTGGAAAAGAAGTCTCTTTTCGGAAAGAAAAAAGAAGTCTACGAGACCAAAACAATGAAGATTGAACAGTTTGCGGCAATTGCTCCTTGGGAAAAAGAAAAAAAAGGCGTGATTGTGCAGGAAATCGGTGTTTCCAAACTGGCACTTATGGCATTCAACATATAGAGAAATAAAATGAAACGGAGATAAGACATGAGGGTAGAAGATTTAAAAAATTATGAAGTGATTTCTAAAAGAAGAGTGGAAGATTTAAATTCAGAGAGCTATTTGCTCCGCCACAAAAAGACAGGTGCCAGAGTGGCCCTTCTTTCCAATGATGATGAAAACAAGGTATTTAACATTGCCTTCCGTACACCGCCCGTAAACAGCACCGGTGTACCCCATATTTTGGAGCATTCCGTGCTTTGCGGTTCCAAGGATTTCCCTATCAAGGATCCGTTTGTGGAATTGATTAAAGGTTCCTTAAACACATTTTTAAATGCTATGACATATCCGGATAAAACCATGTATCCCGTGGCAAGCTGCAATGACGTGGATTTCCAGAACCTGATGCATGTGTATCTGGATGCAGTATTTTATCCCAACATCCATGTACAGGACAAGATTTTCCGTCAAGAGGGCTGGCACTATGAGATGGAGGACGCTGACAGCGATTTGACCATTAACGGTGTCGTTTACAATGAAATGAAGGGTGCTTTCTCCTCACCGGATGATGTGCTCTCCAGAGAGATTATGAACTCCCTGTATCCCGATACCACTTATGGTGTGGAATCCGGCGGTGACCCCAAATGTATTCCGGAGCTTTCTTATGAGGAGTTTTGTGAGTTCCATAAAAAACTGTATCATCCTTCCAACAGTTATATCTATCTGTACGGAAATATGGATATGGCAGAGAAACTGGAATACATTGATGAAAACTATTTGTCCAATTTTGAGGCAAGAGAGGT